>JAHENN010000137.1 GCA_018609665.1 Haloarculaceae archaeon
TAGATGCGCGTCGAGACGCTGGGTGAGGGAGAGCCCGAGGTGGCGGTCGTCGGGGCGATTCACGGCGACGAGCCGTGCGGGTCGGCCGCCGTGGAGGCGCTGGTCGAGGCCGACCCGGACGTCGAGCGGCCGGTGAAGCTCATCGTCGCCAACGAGCGGGCCCTCGAGCGCGGCGACCGGTACGTCGACGAGGACCTCAACCGCGCGTTCCCCGGCAGTCCCGACGCCGACACCTACGAGGGGCGGCTCGCCCACGAACTGCTGGGCGAGCTGCGCGGCTGCGAGATCCTGTCGCTGCACTCGACGCGGTCGTACGCGGCGCCGTTCGCCCTGGTCGAGGAGATGGACGGCCACGCCCGGTCGGTGTGTCCGTACCTCTCCGTGGAGGCGGTCGTCGAGACGGCCCAGTACAGCGAGGGCCGGCTCATCGCCTACCCCGACGTCGTCGAGGTCGAGTGTGGCCTCCAGCGGTCGGCCGTCGCCGCCGAGAACGCCAAGTCGCTGGTCCGAGAGTTCCTGATGACGGCGGGCGTGCTCTCCGGCGACGTCGAGCGGCCCCGGTACCGCCCGCTGTCGGTGTTCCGGCTCGACCAGCGGATCCCGAAGGAGGCCGCCGACGAGTACGAGGTCTTCGTCGAGAACTTCGAGCGCGTCGCCGAGGGGGAGACGTTCGCCGCCGCCGACGGCGAGCCGCTCCGGGCCGAGCGGCCGTTCTACCCCGTGCTGCTGTCGGCGTACGGCTACGAGAACGTCTTCGGCTACGCGGGCGACCTCGTCGACCGGCTCGACGGCGACGGCGTCACCGGGCCGGCCGGCGAGGAGCGGTCGGCGAGAACCGACGGCCGCAACCGGTAGTCACTCCTCGTCGGTCGCGAACTCCACGAGCGTCAGCTCCCGGTCGAGCATGCAGTGGTCGTGCGGCGGGTCGCCGACGACCTCGGTGATCTGGTACTCCTCGTCGAAGTCGGCGCCGGCCGGCTCGCAGAACCCGTGGCTCGGGCACTCGGTGTGCGGGCAGGGCCCGGCGAGTTCGGCCTTGCTGCCGGCGTAGGCGACGTTGGAGGGGACGTTCGCCAGGACGGGGGCGGCCTCGACCTCGACGGCGGTGACGCCGGTGTCGTGGACGGCACACTCCAGCGTCCCGGAGTCGCGGACGCCGGTGACGCGGTAGCGGTGGCCCTCGGTCAGGTTGAGACACTGCTCGCGGTACGGACAGCCCTCGCAGGCGGTCGACTCCCCGCCGTAGACGAACTCCGTCCCCACCTCCGCGAGCCGCTCGCCGATGAGCGTGACCGTCGGCATGGACGTCGCTACCGCCGGGGGCGTGTTAAGCACGTCGGCGTCACGCGCCGCGACCGGTCAGCTCGTCCAGCTTCCGGAGGTACCGCTCCCGCGGCACCTGGTAGAGCGCCCGGTAGTCGACGTCGCCGGCCACAAAGCGGCGGGTCAGCTCCGCGGCGGCCGAACGTGCCGCCGAGAAGCTGTCGTAGGTCTCGGGCTCGCGGTCGATCTCCGGCTCGAGGTACAGCGTCACCATCCAGGGGGCGTCGGGCGGGAGGTTGCGGTTGCCCTCGGGGCGACGGGTCCGGCGGCCCCGGGTGACGTACAGCGTCGGCAGACACGGCGCCGGGAACTCGCCGCCGTCGAAGACGTCCGGCCGGTAGGCGAGGACGACGCGGTCCTCTTCGGCGCTCCAGACCCGCCAGCCGTCGCCGAGGTCCGACTCGTCCATGCAGGGCGTTCGGCGCCGGGGCGTATCAGCGCCTCGGTTGATAAACACGGATCGACGCCCCGCTCGTCGTCGTCGTCTCGTCGGGGGGTGGACCGTCGCAAGATTGCGTTTTTGCACCGGTCGCGGGGGCCGAGTGAACGACTGTTGTCACGAGGTTTTATGTGGGCGGAGGACAGACCTATTTCATAGTATCGGTACACTGTCCCCGCGTTCCGCTCCTGCTTCGCGTGTGGTCGCCGTTCCACGCGGTCCGGCGCCCCGGAGGGGTGTGGTACGTGTCGGCGTGACAGCTAACCGAGACCCTGGCCCCGCGGCCAGCCCGGCTCCGCCGGGTGGGACGTGCGAGCGTCCCCGTGATAGAATGAGCAACATGGAATCCCTCGAGGAACTCAGCAAGGAGTACAGGAACTCGATCCCGTCGGACCTCCGCGAAACGCGGTCGTTCGACTGGTATCTCGAAGAGCTGTACGACGACCCGAAAATCGCGCGCAACGCCAACCAGCGGGTCGCCGACATGTTCGACTACTACGGCACCAAATACGACGAGGAGGCCGGTGTCGTCGAGTACGAACTCGCCTCGGAGGACCCGCTCGGCGACGGCGAGAACACCTTCTACGGACGGGTCATTCACGAGGCGATCCACGAGTTCATCAACAAGGTGAAGTCCGGCGCCCGCGGACTCGGCCCGGAGAAACGCATCAAGCTGCTGCTCGGGCCGGTCGGCTCCGGGAAGTCCGACTTCGACCGCCAAATCCGGCGGTACTTCGAGGACTACACGACCCGCCAGGAGGGCCGGATGTACACCTTCCGCTGGACGGGGCTGTGCGACGTCCTCCCGGACCAGGACCCCGCCGACGACGTCGTCCGGTCGCCGATGAACCAGGACCCGGTCGTGCTGCTGCCCCAGGAGCAGCGCGACGCCGTTCTCGGGGACATCAACGCGGAGTTCGACGCCCCCTACACCATCCGCAACGAGCAGGCGCTGGACCCGGCCAGCGAGTTCTACATGGACACCCTGCTGGAACACTACGACGACGACCTCCAGGCGGTGCTGGAGAACCACATCGAGGTGATCCGGCTGCTGGCCGACGAGAACAAGCGGCAGGCCATCGAGACGTTCGAGCCGAAGGACAAGAAGAACCAGGACGAGACCGAGCTGACCGGCGACGTCAACTACTCGAAGATCGCCGTCTACGGCGAGTCCGACCCCCGGGCCTTCGACTACTCGGGGGCGTTCTGCAACGCCAACCGCGGCATCTTCTCCGGCGAGGAGCTGCTGAAGCTCCAGCGGGAGTTCCTCTACGACTTCCTGCACGCCACCCAGGAGCAGACGATCAAGCCGAAGAACAACCCCCGGATCGACATCGACCAGGTGATCGTCGGCCGGACGAACATGCCCGAGTACCGGGACAAGAAGGGCGACGAGAAGATGGAGGCGTTCAACGA
>JAHENN010000138.1 GCA_018609665.1 Haloarculaceae archaeon
GTCATAGAAGAGGGAAGTGTTGTTCGTGTAAAAGAGCAGTACGTGGCGCTAGGTGGCGTCCGATTCGGAAAGAACGTGATGCGTGAGGGGTGATGCGTGAGGCACCCAGAATGGACAGCCACGAATCACGTCATCCCGTTTCACGCCTTACGCGCCCCGCGCCGCAACCGCGTCGACGACCCGACCGAGCCCGGAGACGTCCACCTGCACCCGGAGCACGGTTCGGTCCGCCTCCCGGAGGGCCTGGTGGTCGCCGGCGGCCTGGGCCGCGATCAGCTCCGCGAACGTGTAGTCGGCCTCCGGCACGGGCACCTCGCCAGATGGGGCGTCCACGAGCTGGAGGAAGAGCCCGTTCGGCGGGCCGCCCTTGTGCAGCTGGCCGGTGGAGTGGAGGAAGCGCGGGCCGTAGCCGAGCGTGGTGGCACAGCCGGTCGCATCGCGCAGCGCCGTGACGAGGTCGGTGAGCGCCGCGGTCGTCTCGTCGGACGGGGCCAGGTAGGCCTGTACGCCGAGGTAGCCCGTCTCGTCGGCCGCGCCGAGCCAATCGGTCAGGGCCTGGCGCAGGCGTTCGGTGTCGTCGGCGGTGATGGTGCGCGTGTCGCCGCCGGTCCCAGTCTCGGACTGCATGGCCTCCTTCGCGAGGCGCTTGGCGGCCTCCACGTTCGGCTGGTTGAAGGGGTGGATGCCGAGCACCGCCCCGGCCGCGGCGACGCCCATCTCCCACCGGTACATCTCGCGGGCGAGGTCGTAGCGGTCGTCGAGCCGGACGCTGATGACGGGGTGGCCGGCCTCGTCGAGCGCGCTGAGGGTCTCGATCGTGTCCCGGTCCTGCTCCCCGTGGAGGTAGAAATAGACGAAGACGCGGTCGTCGCCGTAGGCGCCCGGGTCGGCCAGCGGCTCGTCGGCGACGGGCACGATGCCGGTGTCGTCCTTGCCGGTGCTCTCGGCGATGAGCTGCTCCTGCCACGCCGGGAAGCTCTCCAGCGTCGGCGAGGTAAAGAACGTGACCTTGTCACGGCCCGCCGTGGCCAGCTCGCCGAGGGCGGCGCCGAGCTCCAGGCCCGAGTTGTTGGGCGCCTCCACGCAGAAGTCCGAGCCGGCCTCCGCGGCCCAGGCCCGATCCAGCAGCTGCTCAATGTCGACGCCCATCAGGGCCGCCGGCACGAGGCCGAAGGGCGTGAGGGCCGAGTAGCGGCCGCCCACGTCGGGGGGGGCGCGGAAGACGGCGCGAAAGTCGCGGTCCTCGGCGATCTTCTCCAGGTTCGAGCCCGGATCCGTGGTCGCCACGAAGTGATCCCCGGGCGTGTCGGTAACGCCCGCAACCCGGTCCCAGAAGTAGCGGAAGAACGACAGGGTCTCGGTGGTGGTGCCCGACTTGCTGGCGACGACGAAGAGGGTGCGCTCCAGGGCCAGGTCGTCGGCGAGGGCCGTGACGGCGTCGGGGTGGGTGCTGTCGAGCACCGTGACGTCCGGGCAGCCGTCCGCCGGGTCGAACACCTTGCTGAAGACGTCCGGGGCGAGGCTGGAACCGCCCATGCCGAGAACCACCACGTCGTCGAAGTCGGCGTGCACGTCCTCGGCGAAGGCCGTGATCTCCTCGGCCTGCTCCTGCATCGACTCCGGCAGGTCGAGCCAGCCGAGGCGGTTTGTGATCTCGGGCGTGTCCTCGTCGGCCCAAAGGGTCGGGTCGCGGCGCCACATCCGGCACGCAAAGTCGTCCTCGCGCCAAGCGTCCAGGCGCTCCGCCACGGCCGCCTCGTGCTCGTGCAGGTGCAGCGAGATCGGGTCGGGCAGGTGGGCGGTGATCGCCTCACGCTTCTCGTCGAGCGCGTCCATCAGGTCGTCGAACGGAGTGGCGAACTTCTCCACGCCGCGGGCCTGGAGCGTCTCGGTGACGTCGTCGAGGTCGATGCCCGCCTCCTCGAGCCGCCGCAGCACCGCCTCGGCCCGGTCGAGGCCGTCGGTCACCGTCTGGCCGGCCACGGTGCCGTGGTCGCGGAAAGCATCGAGCGTGTCGGGCGGGATCGTGTTGACCGTCTCTTCCCCGATGAGCGATTCCACGTACAGCACGTCGGAGCGCGTCGGGTCCTTGGTGCTGGTGGAGGCCCAGAGGGGGCGCTGCACGAAGGCGCCCTGCTCGCGCAGGTCGGCAAAGTCGTCGCCGTGGAAGATCTCCTCGAAGCGACGATAGGCCATCTTGGCGTTGGCGATGGCCACGTCGCTGCCGTCGAAGTCGACCTCGTCGGCCAGGCCGCGCTCGTCGAGCCGGTGGTCGACCTCCCGCGCCACGCGGCTCACGAAGAAGGAGGCCACCGAGACGATGCCGCTCGGGTCGTCGGCCCGGCGGAGCCCCCGCAGGTAGGCCTGGGCCACCTTTTCGTAGTGGTTGAGCGAAAACATGAGGGTGACGTTGACATTGATCCCCTCGCTCAGCAGCTGCTCGATCGCGGGAATGCCCTCGTC
>JAHENN010000139.1 GCA_018609665.1 Haloarculaceae archaeon
AGGCGCTTGGCGTAGGTGTCCCGCGCCTCGCCGTCGACGAAGACCGTCGCGCCGTTCCTCAGCGGCGGCCCCTCGCCCGGGTTCCGCGCGGTGTGGCCGACGACCAGCGCCGGCCCGTCGGCGGTGGCCCGCCGGAGGGTCGACAGCGCCTCCCGCTCGGCGTCCAGCACCGCCTCGCGGTGGAGGAGGTCACGCGGCGGATAGCCCAGAAGCGCCAGCTCCGGCGTGACGACGACCGCCGCCCCGGCGTCGGCGGCCCGCTCGAACCCCTCGAGAATCGCCTCGCGGTTGCCCGCGACGTCGCCCACCGTCGGGTCGTGCTGGACGACCGCGACGGGCGGCAGGTCCCGTTGCATACCGTATACATCGCCTGCACGATGTTATGACTGTTGCAGGCGGCACCCGGCCGGTCACGGCCAGACGAGGCGCCACCTGCCGTCCTCGGTCGCGACGAGCCACTCGACGCGGAACACCGCCATCCCGGCTTGGTCGTTCCTGAGCGTTGCGGAGACCAGTGCGTTCTCCTCGGCGAAGGTAGCGAGGTCGCCGTCGGTCACCGCCCCGGCGAAGAACTCGGAGAAGCCCGCGATCCGGTCGGCCCCGACGTCCGTCTCGACGACTCGCGTCTCGAGCACCTCCTGCCGGCGGACGTCCGAGAGGAACCCGGGGACGTCCTCGGCAACCGTCGCCAGCGGGGACCGTCGGTGGGAGAACCGTCCCACCGTGTCGACGAGGGCGTCCGTGTCCTCGGCTGTCCCAGCCCGGCGGTAGTACTCCTCGACGGTCGCCGCTGGGCCGGTCGGGGACCCGTCCCGGCCGGCGAACGGAATGCCGGTCGCGACCGCCGTCGAGCGGCGCGACGGGCGGGTGACGGCGGACCTCGCGGTGACCGTCGACGGTAACGAGGGCGTGGTCCGGTACGGGTTCCGTCGGGCCGGTCCGACCGGCTGGCGGGTATGGGACGCACCTGCCGGCCTGCGAGACCGGACGTGACGTTCAATACCGAGCCGTCGTTGTAATCCACTGATGCCCTCCACCCACGCTCGCCGCCCGGAGCTCGGCCTGTGGCTTCGGGTGTTCGCCTCCGTCGGGTTCCTCGCCGTCGTCGCGCTCGCGCTGGTCGGCGCGGAGGCGGTATTCCTCGGGCTGATAACGTACGGCTTCCTCGTCGCCGCCGGGACCGTCGCCGTACACGCGCTCGGAGACGCCGCCGCGGCCGTCGCCGCGGTCGTCGCCTACGCGCTCCTGCTGGCTGTCGTCGTCGCCGCGTACACCGCCGCCAGGGAGTCGGACGCCGGCCTCGCCGTCGCCCCGAACCTCCTGGTGTACGGCAACGTGGCGCTCGTCGTCGCCTCCCTGGCGGCGACGTACCTCCTCCTCGACTGGCTCGGGGTCCCGGGCTGGGTCTTCGCCGGGCTGGTGCTGTCGCTCGTCGCGACGGTCTACCCGATGGTGGCCTACCAGACGGCCGGCGGGCTGACCGGCGACGACGGCGACGACGACTCGCCGCCGTGGGCCACCGGCGTCGACCCGGCCGAGGAGCCCGCTCCCCGGGAACGGGCCGCGATTCTCGCCGGTCAGTTCCGGAGTACGGTCGCCGCCGCGGTCACGAGGCTCGGCCCACGGTGGACGCTGCTGTCGTGTCTCGCGGCGGTCGGCGGGCTGGCCGCGGTCCACCGTCTCGCGGCCGTGCGCTCGCTGTCCGGGACCGTTCTGCCTGTCACCGTCGCCGTCACCGCGCTCGTGGTCGCCGGGCACGTCGCCGACGTCGTCCGGACGGAGCTGGCCGACGCCGCCGTGCTCCGCGAACTCGACGCGGCCGGCCGCGGCGCCGACCGCGGGACGACGGCGTCGCTGGACGAACGCGTGACGAGACTCGCCGCACAGGCGGACGTCCCCGCGCCGGAGGTGCAGGTCGTCGCGACGGCGACGCCGACGGCCGGAGCGGTCGGCTACCGGCCGGAGTGTTCGACGATTTTCCTCTCGACGGGCCTGCTCGAGACGCTGGAGACGGCCGAACTCGAGGCGGTGCTGGCCCACGAGCTCGCCCACGTCGCCAACCGCGACGCGGCGGTCCTGACGGCGCTGTCCTTTCCACGTGTCGCAGCGGCACGGGCCTTCGACAGGTACGGAATCAATCCCGTGATGGCCCTCCTCACCGGCGTCGTCGTGGTGGCCGCCCGGTTCTGTACGGCCGTGGTCGCCCGGGCCCGGGAGTTCGCCGCCGACGACGGGGCCGTCGCGATCACCGGCGACCCGGCGGCGCTGGCGAGCGCCCTCGAGACGCTGGACGCCGCGGTGGCCCGCCGCCCGCGGGCCGATCTGCGGTCCGTCGCGGCCTTCTCGATCGTCCCCCCGGCGTGGGAGACCCACCGGTTCTTCGACCGGACGCGGCGGTTCATCTACCGCGGCCTCCTCGGGACCCACCCGCCGACGGCAACGCGCGTCGAGCGGCTCCGTCGCGAGGCCGACGAGCGCGAGGCGAGGCTGTAGCGCCGCCGTCGCGGCCTGAGGCTCGTGCCACGGGCCGCGACGGACGTTCGACCCGGCGACCGTCCGAAGACGGCCGACTGCTGTCCGTGGGGTCGTCCCGTCTCGGAGGGCGTCGGACCTGGGACCCGGCGAGCGGTCGTGCCGGCGTCGCCCGCCGCCCGGTACCACGGACCCGCTGTGCTTTCGTCGCGCTGCTTCAGAAAACCCGTTCACGTTCCGTGCCGTCCAGCGATTCAACTGACAGCCGGTCGCGGCGGTACCGAGAACGACACCGCCCGCCGACCCGTACAGCTTCGTGGCGTGTTGTCAAACGGAAGCGGTTACCCGGATACCGACGAGACCGGGGCCGGTCCCGGTCCTGCTCGGTATCTTTTTGATTACTGGTTACACATGGTGTACCATGCCAGACAGTTCTCACCGACGGATTCGGATTCTCCACGTCGACGACGAGCCGGACTTCGCGGACCTCGCCGGCACATTCCTCGAGCGCGACGACGACCGATTCACCGTCGAAACCGCAACGAGCGCCGACGAAGGACTGGAAAGCGTCGACGACCGTCCACCCGATTGCGTTGTCTCCGATTACAACATGCCCGGTATGAACGGGATCGAATTCCTGCAGGCCGTCCGGGTGGAGTATCCTGACCTCCCGTTCATCCTCTTCACCGGAAAGGGTAGCGAGGCCGTCGCCAGCGACGCCATCTCCGCCGGTGTCACCGACTATCTTTCTTCGAGGAGAGAATCCCGCCCTTTAGGGCGGGAGTGAATCCGACAACCCCTACACAGACCACCGTCGATTGCAGGCCGGATATTCCACGCCAACCCGTAGTATTAACTCACTCTTCCTACATAGGCTATGTATGGCGATTCAGGTCACTCGAACCTACGTCGGTTCCATCCAGAACCACCGACAGGTCTACGAGGGACTTGACTCGCTCGGAGACTCCGCCTCAAAAATCTGGAACGTCGCCCGATGGACAGCCGACCGCATCTGGAACGCAACCGGCGAAATTCCCGGTGAGGGCGTGCTGAAATCGTACATGAAGAACCAAGCGTGCTGGAAAGACTTGAACGCACAATCCAGTCAGAAAGTCATCGAAGAACTTTCCGACGCTTTCCAGTCATGGTTCGACCTGCGACACAAATTTGACGAGGCGAATCCGCCCGGCTACCGCAAACACGGCGACGAACGACCACGAAGTACGGTCACGTTCAAAGAAGACAGCTTCAAACACGACCCCGAGAACAACCGTGTTCGACTCTC
>JAHENN010000140.1 GCA_018609665.1 Haloarculaceae archaeon
CACGTGACGTACGGCGGTACCGCGTACGGTTGCGAGACGATCCAGAGGCTGGCCATCGTGTAGCAGACCATCGCGACGGTGACGCCGTACTGGCTGCGGACGGCCTGCAGTTTGCCGGGGAAGACGTCGTAGGCGGCGGCGTGGGCGACCCAGATGGCCAGCAGGTGCCCCAGCAGGACCCCGGCGAGTTCGACCCCGCCGAACCAGCCCGGCAGGACGACGGCGACCGGCTCCGGCGGCGACAGCGGCGCGAGGGCCGCCGTCGACAGCGCCGGCGCCAGCTCCAGGAAGTAGCCCAGGAAGTGCGCGAGGTGGTAGCCGGCGGCGATGGCCAGAAGCGGCGGCGCGAACCGCCGCGCGAGGACGTCCGCGGGCAGGTACGTCCGGGCGGCGCGCTTGCTGTACCGCACCGCCAGCGCGTAGACGCCGCAGACGGCGGCGTAGCCGACCACGAGCGCCGCGGGGTACAGCGGTCCGGGCGGGACGCCGGCCTCGACGGCGGCGACGGCGGCGTCCCGCCACAGCGGCGTCGCCACGAGTCCGTCGAAGGTCGTCACCCACAGCACCGCGACGACGAAGGCGACCTCCGCCCGCGAGGTGACGAGTCGCGGCTCGTCGAGGCCGACCCCGGGGAGCCGGAGCCGGACGCCGCCGTCGTAGTACAGCGGCGCCATCCGCCCGAAGTAGCGGAAGAGCCGGGCGACGGGGTCGACCCGCCGGAACCAGACGTCGGCGCCGAAGACGACGGCTCCTGTCAGCGTGACGACGCCGTAGGCGGCGACGACGCCGGCCAGGAACCGCGGCCGGTCGGCGACGGGGCTGACGACCTCCAGCCACACCAGCGCCAACAGTGCGGCCACGCTCGGCCAGGCGTCGAGCCGCTCGGGGTAGTCGACGTCGAGCGACGGCAGCGGCGCCGCCAGCGTCCGCCAGGGGTTCAGCGCGGGCCAGCTGTTGCCGACGAGGTACGTCGTCATCGTGTAGCCGGACCACCAGCCGACCCAGACGACCAGCACCGCGGCGTTCCGGGTCGCCTCTCGCGGGCCGACGGCCCCGACGACGAGCACCGCCGCCAGGCCCGCGAGCCCGACCAGCCGGGCGAGCCAGCGGGCCGCCCGGGCCGGCCGGAGGCCGCCGCGCCGCCAGCCGTGGATCCGGCGGATGAACGACCGGTCGGTGACGAACGACGCCAGCAGGAACGACGCGCCGATGACGCCGCCGCCGGTCGTCAGGAAGAGCCACGTCGGCACCGAAAGCGAACGGTCCGCCGCCCCGGAGAGTCCGGCGCCGTGTGCGGCCGCCGGCGCAACGGCGGTGACGGCGAGTCCGACGACGGCGACGGCCAGTCGGCGACGACGGTTCATTATCGGTGATACGCGTCCGCCCCCCGAGAGCGTTCCGGAATCGGCGGTCGCGCGGCTCACGACTCCCCGCGGTCGCCGGTCGCCACTCCGGAGCCCTCCGTCGCTCGGTGCCTCGCGACGGCTCGCTGCGCGCGTCGCTCAGTGCTTGTTCCGGACGACTCCCCGCGGTCGTCGTCCGGCGTTCGGCTCGCCGCCGCCGGGCGTCCCGGAGCGGGCGGTCGGCTACGCCGACCGTCCATAGTGTGGCGGCGACGACGCAACGCGTGCGAGCGGCTCTCCGAGCACCCCGAGGCCTTCCGAGGTGGTCGAGGATTCGGGTCGCGAACGGACAAGCGATCCACCCGCACTACACGTACACCTCCCGACGTCGCGGCCGATTCGGTCGGGTTCACGGAACGGAACGCACGTCGCTCGCCGAACGGTCCGCCGGCGGGACCCGCGTGTCGTGAACCCGTCGACTCCGTCACTCCCGGTCTTGGAGCCGCTCGGTCGTCTCCACCAGCGGATGGTGGGCGTAGTCGACCTCCTCGATGTCGTCGATGGACTCGAGGTCGGCCTGACGGGCGGTCTCGGCCATCCCGAGGTCGACCCGGGAGTCGAGGGCGATGACGTAGGCGTCCATCTGCTCGGTGTCGAGGCGGTCGGCGGCCTTCACGCGGTGGTGGCCGTCGGCCAACAGCAGCTCGCCGGCGTTGTCGATGACGACCAGCGGCTCCGCCAGGCCGTTCTCCAGCTCGTAGCGGCGGCCCTCCAGCTCGTCGGTGTACACCTTCGTCTGTGTGGGGGTCAGCGCCGACAGTTCGACGGTGCGGCGCTCCTCGGCGGCGGCGACGCCGTGGATGCGCTCGAGGGTGCGCTTCAGTTTCCCCACCTTCTCGGGGGTCGCCCGCTCGATCTGCGAGCGGATGACGTCGGCGTTGGAGATGATGCCGACCAGGTTGCCGGCGTCGTCGACGACCGGGAGCCGCTGGATGCCCGACCGCAGGATGACGCGGGCGGCGTCGGTGATCTTCATCTCCGGGTGCGCGACGATGATGTCGTGGGTCATCACGGTGAAGATGGGCGCCTCGTCGTCGGCCAAGAGCAGGTCGCGGGCGCTGACGAACCCCTCGACCCGGCGGCCGTCACACACCGGGAAGCCGCTGTGGGAGTCGCTGTCGACGATGCGCTCGGCGACGGCGGCGACGCTGTCGTCGGGGTCGGTCGTCGTGACGTCCCGCGTCATGTAGTCTTTCACGCGTGGCTTGTCGTCGTAGATCGTCCGGTCGGGCTCCTCGGCCATCGTCGGGGTCGACGGGCCGCCGCGGGAAAAAGCTCACCGGCCGTCGTCGCCGGCCGGCTCCGGGCCGTACGAGCCGGCGGCACGGTCGCCCGTCACACGTAGCGCCTCGCGGAACGCGCCGACGACGACGTCGTCGATTACCTCGCCGGGGTCGGACTCCTCGCCGGCGACCAGCATTCCGAGCGGGATCTGTGCGCCGGCCATGTCCGCGTGGCCGCCGGCGCTGCCGATCTGCTCGAACGACTCCCGGAGCACCGCTCCGATGTCGAGGCTCCCGTCCCGCGAGCGGGCGGAGACGAACACCGTCTCGTCGGTGTAGCCGAACACGAGCGTCGTCAGGACGTCCTCCAGTTCGAGCAGGCGGTCGGCAGCCTGCGCCAGGGCGTCCCGGTCGGTCACCTCGCCGACGCAGGTCGTCACCACGTCGCCCTCGACGCGGCGGTTCCGGACGGCCGTCGCGACGGTGTCGAACGTCTCCCCGGAGACGCTGGGGGACTCGATCTTCTCGAGCATCTCCCGGTCGGCGTGCTCGACCAGCATCGCCGCCGCCTCCAGGTCCACCCGCGACACCTCGCGGCTGAACTCCTTGGTGTCCGTCCGGAGCCCGTACAGCAGCCCCGTCGCGAGGTCGGTCGCCGGCTCGACGTCGAGGTCGCGGAGGTATCCGGTCAGCAGCGTCGACGTCGCGCCGGCGCCGCTGCGGAGGTCGAGAAACGACGCGTCGACGGGCGCCCGCGGCGGGTGGTGGTCGACCACGATGTCGACCGGCGTCTCCGGCGGCAGCCCGCTGTTGATGCCGGGCCGGGAGTGGTCGACTAGGGCCACGCCGTCGAACGTCTCGGCCGTCGCCCCGGCGTCGAGGTTCCGGAGGTCGTAGTCCAGCAGGTTGACCAGCGCGCGGTTCTCCTGGTGGTCGATGTCGCCGTAGTAGCAGACCTCGGCGTCGGTGCCGGCCCGCTCGGCGAGCCGCCGCAGACAGACCGCCGAGGCGATGGCGTCGGGGTCGGGGTCGTCGTGGGTGAAGACGCCGAGCGTGCCGTCGACGCCGCGGAGCGCGCGCTGGAGCCGCCGGGCCCGGGTGCCGGCGACCGACCCGCCGGCTATCTCGACCGCCTGCGAGGCCGTTTCCTCCGTCGTGTCCACCACCCGGTCGGCGTAGGTGGCGACGACGCGGTGGTCGGTGGCGGTGGCGCCGGCGGCGAGACACGCGAGGACGAACGCCTCGGGGTAGGCCTCGCGGGCGGTCTCGGCGAGAGCCCGTCCGTCGGCGGGGGTCGCCGGGAGCACGACGACGGTGTCGACCCGGCCGGCGACGGTCCGGACGGCCGTCGGCTCCGTCGGGTCGACGCTGCGGGCGTCGACGCCCTCCTCGCGGAGCGACTCGACCTGCTGGTCGTTCTCGAGCAGGACGGTCGGGTCGCCGCGCTCGCGGAGCCGTCCGAGCAGCGACGAGCCGACCGCCCCGGCGCCGAGCACCAGCCGGTCCATACGCGAGCGAGGAGGGGCGTCGTCTAAAGGGTGCTGGACCGCCGCTACACCAGCGCGGCGGCGGCGTCGAAGGCCGCGACGTCGAAGACCGCGAGCCCGGGCAGCAGCAGCACCGTCACGACCGCCGCCCCGACGACCGCGGCGTACAGCGCCGAGGGGTAGCTGTCGATCTCCCGGGCCTCGTCGGGCTCCTCGATCCACATCGCCCGGACGACCCGGCTGTAGTAGAAGAGGCTCAGGGCGCTGTTGACCGCCAGCACCGCCCCGAGCCACCAGACGCCGGCGCCGACGGCCCCGACGATGAGGAAGTACTTCGAGAGGAAGCCCCCGCCGACCGGCAGCCCCGCCAGCGAGAACATGAAGACGGTCATCGCGACGCAGGCCAGCGGCGCCTCCTTCGCGAGGCCGTTGTAGTCCTCGAAGGTACGGCCGAGTTCCCAGTGTTCGGCCAGCGCGACGAAGAGGAAGGCGCCGGTGTTCATGAAGCCGTAGACCAGCAGGTGGAGCATGCTGGCGCCCAGCGCCGTCGCGCCGTCGCCGATGCCGGTCAGCGCCGCCAGCCCGATGAGGGCGTAGCCGGCGTGGCCGACCGAGGAGTACGCCAGCATTCGCTTGACGTTCTCCTGGGTCGCCGCGGCGAAGTTGCCGACGGTCATCGTCACGACCGCGAGGATCGTGAAGGCGAGCACCCAGTCGACGGCGTACGTCTCGCCGGCGATCTCGCCGATGGGGAAGGCGACGGTGAACGCCCGGAAGGCGACCACGAAGCCGGCGGCCTTCGAGGCCGACGAGAGGAACGCCGACACCGGCGCCGGCGACCCCTCGTAGGCGTCCGGCGCCCAGAAGTGGAACGGCGCGGCGGCGGTCTTGAACGCGAAGCCGCCGATTATCATCAGCACGCCGACCCCGAGGACGCCCGGGTAGTCGGCGGCGGCCTGGCCGACGCCGGCGGCGACGTCGGCGAACAGCAGACTCCCCGTGGCGGCGTACACCAGCGAGATGCCGTAGACGAGGATGCTCGAGGACAGCGCACCCACGAGGAAGTACTTCAGGCCGGCCTCGACGGAGCCGCGGTCCGTCTTCAGGTACGACACCAGCGCGTAGGAGGGCAGACTCGACAGCTCCAGGGCGACGAAGACGACCGCGAGGCTGTTGGCCGACGCCATCAGCGACATTCCCGTCGCCGCCAGCAGCACGAGCAGGTAGTACTTGGCCTTGTGCGGCAGCTCCCGGATGTAGTCCAGCGACGCCAGCGACACCAAGGCGGTGACGCTGCCGAAGATGAACGTGAAGATGAGGCTCATCCCGTCGACGACGAGCTGGCCGCCGACCAGCTCGACGCCCGGCTCGGCGGCGCCGGACAGCAGTAGGGCGCCGGAGGCGACGGCGGCGACGAGCCCGCCGGCGGAGGCGACGGCCGACAGCAGCGACCCGTCCGTCGCATCGGGGTCGGCGGCGTCGATGACGAACAGCGCCATCGCGGCGACGACGAAGGCGCCGGCCGGCGACAGCAGCAGCCAGTGTTCGCTCACCGCAGCTCACCCCCGGTCGCGACGAGGTCGACCGTCGCGTCGGATATCATCCCCCAGAACAGCTCCGGGGCGCTGCCGAGCAGCACGATGAGGACGACCAGCGTCACGATGGGCACCACGTCGTGCAGCGGCGCCCGGTCGATCTCGTAGTCGGGCTCCAGCTCGAACGGCCCGAACAGCGACCGCTGCATCGCCCACAGCAGGTAGCCGGCCACGATGACGATGCCGAACATCGCCGCGGCGGTGAACAGCGGCGCCGCCGGCAGCACCGTCGAGCTGAACGCGCCGAGGAAGATGAACAGCTCCGCGGCGAAGCCGGCCATCAGCGGCAGCCCCATGTAGGCGAAGGCGCCGGCGACGAAGACGCCCGCCGTCACCGGCATCCGGTCGGCCATCCCGGACATGTCGCCGATCATCCGCGTGTGGCTGGCGTTGTAGATGACGCCGACGGTCATGAACAGCAGCCCGGAGATGAGCCCGTGGGCGATCATCTGGAACGTCGCCCCGCCGATGCCGAACTCGGTGTATGCGATGAGCCCGAGGATGACGTAGCCCATCGACGACACCGACGAGTAGGCGACGACCCGCTTGAGGTCCGACTGCGCCAGCGCCAGGAGTGCGCCGTAGATGATGGAGACGACGGCGACGACGGCGATGGGGACCGCGAGCGTCGCGGCCTGCTCCGGCAGCATCGTGAAGTTGTACCGCAGCAGCGCGTAGGTCCCCATCTTCAGCAGGACGCCGGCCAGCATCACCGACGCCGGCGTCGGCGCCTCGACGTGGGCGTCCGGCAGCCACGTGTGGAACGGGACGACGGGCACCTTCACCGCGAAGCCGACGAACATCGCCAGGAACGCCGCCAGCGCCAGCGCGTCCGGGCCGACGGGGCCGAGCGCCCCGAGCTGGCCCGCCCGCAGCGCCTGGGCGATCTCCGGCAGCCCCGTCGAGGAGATCGACTCCCCGAGGCCGAACACCAGCCCGAAGAAGCCGATGAACATCACCAGCGAGGCGATGTTGGTGTAGACGAAGAACTTGATGGCGGCGTACTTCCGGCGCGGGCCGCCCCAGACGCCGATGAGGAAGTACATCGGCACGAGGACGGCCTCCCAGAAGACGAACCACAGCAGGAAGTCCAGCGCCGCGAAGACGCCGATGAGCGACGCCTCCATGAACAGCATCAGCCCGTAGAACTGGCCCTGGCGGTCGTCGACGGGCGTCCACGCGCTGAGGATGGCCAGCGTCGTCAGCACCGTCGACAGCACAACCAGCGGCAGCGAGATGCCGTCCAGGCCCATGTGGTAGTTGACGGCGTACGGGCCCAGCGAGAGCCACCGGAAGAACGTCTCGTAGGCGATGTCGCCGCCGAGCAGGGCGTTGCCGCTGCCCTCGAAGGCGGCGTACATGTACAGCGAGCCGCCGACCGGAATCGCGGAGACGGCGAGCGCCAGCCGGCCGGCCAGCCGGTCGGGGGCGGCGGCGACGACGGCGGCGCCGACCAGACAGACGAGGATGAGCGCCTCGATCAGCACTCAGAACCACCCCCCCATGACCGCGAAGGTCGCAAGCAGCGCCAGCACGCCCAGCGAGATGAGCGCGGCGTAGTTGGTGACGATACCCGTCTGGAGCCGTCGCAGGCCGTAGCCGGAGAAGAGACTGACGCTGGAGATCTTGTCGACGGCGCCGTCGACCACGCCGCGGTCGAAGGCGTCGGCCGCACGGGCGACGCCCAGCGTCAGCCCCTCCGCCAGCCACACCTGGTACTCGTCCTGGTAGTAGTTGTGCATGAGTAGCGTCCGGAGACCGCCGAGCTTCTCGGTGTGCCGTACCGGGTCGGCGCCGCCGTAGAGCCGCAGCGCCAGGAGGGCGCCGGCGACCGCCAGCCCGAGGCTCAGCCCGGCGCTTATCAGCACCGTCGCCGTCTCGCCGCCGGCGACCGTTCCCGTCGAGTAGCCGGCGAACTCCGCGGTGAGGTCGCCGTAGTGGTGGGCGCTCGTCAGCAGCTCCTCGCTGGCCGCGTTGTCGAGGAAGTCGTGGAGGAACTCGACGTGGACGCCGGTGACCTTCTGAATCGGCACGGGGTTGAGGAAGCCGGCCACCACGGCGAGGACGCCCAGCGCCGACAGCGGGAGCTTGACGTTCCAGCGGACGCCCTCGGGGTCGGCCGCCAGGTCGCTGCGGGGGTCGCCGTGGAACGTCAGCAGCACCATCCGGACGGTGTAGACCGCGGTGACGAACACCGCCGCAAGTCCCATGAGGTAGCCGCCCAGCAGCAGCGGGCTCTCCAGGCCGTGGGCCAGCGCCTCGAACAGCACCTCGTCCTTCGACCAGAAGCCGGCAAAGGGGAAGATGCCCGCGAGCGCCAACGAGCCGGCGAGGAACGTCAGGTACGTCACCCGCATCTCGTCTTTGAGGCCGCCCATCAGCCACATGTCCTCCTCGTGGTGCATCGCGATGATGACCGACCCGGCGCCGAGGAACAGCAGCGCCTTGAACATCGCGTGGGTGGTGAGATGGAAGAACGCGGCCACGTAGCCGCCGGCGCCCAGCGCCAGCATCATGTAGCCGTACTGGCTGATCGTCGAGTAGGCGAGCACCTGCTTGATCTCGTTCTTGACGACGCCCATCGTCGCCGCGAACAGCGCGGTGAAGCCGCCGGTGAAGGCGATGATCGCCAGCACCGTCGGCAGCAGCGCGTAGAAGCCGTACATCCGGGCGACGAGGAAGACGCCGGCGGCGACCATCGTCGCGGCGTGGATGAGCGCCGACACCGGCGTCGGACCCTCCATGGCGTCCGGCAGCCACGTGTGGAAGGGGAACTGCGCGGACTTGCCGAGGACGCCGCCGAGCACGAGCAGCCCCAGGATCGGGAACCACGTCGCCGGGTCGAAGCCGAAGGTGTTGACCGCGACCTCGGCGCTCGTCTCGGGATCGAGGACGCGCTCGGCAACTGCGGGGAAGCCGTCCGCGCCGGCGAAGCCGGCCGTCTTGAACGTCGCGAGGACGCCGACGACCCCGACCAGGAAGAAGTAGTCCCCGAACCGGGTGACGAGGAACGCCTTCTTCGCGCCCGACGGCGGTGACTCCTCGCGGAACCAGTGGCCGATGAGCAGATACGAGCAGAGCCCCACCAGCTCGAAGAAGAAAAACGCCATCAGCAGGTTCGCCGAGAAGACGAACGCGAGCATGCTCGCGGTGAACAGCCCGAGGCCGGCGTAGTACCGCGGCAGGCCGGGTTCGCCCTCGTCGTTCATGTAGCCCAGCGAGAAGACGTGCACGAGAACGGCGATGAACGAGACGATGACCAGCATGGCGGCCGACAGCGGGTCGATCAGCAGACCGAAGGTCAGGTCGAACGTCCCGGCGGTCTCGACGAAGGTGTACAGCGTCTCGTCGTACCCCTGGCCGGTCAGGACGACGTTGCCCAGCATCGCCACCGACAGGCCGAGCGAGCCCAGCGTCGCGAGGATGCCCGACAGCGCGCCCTTCCGCGGGAGCCACCGCCCGACCAGCAGCGCGACCAGGAACGAGACGAACGGCAGCACCGCGATCGCCGGCGCGTAGGCGTAGATTCCCGCCACGGTCACCACCTCAGGGTCGTCGCGTCGGTCACCCGCACGTCGTCGAAGTTACGGTACAGCACCAGGATGATGCCGATGCCGATCGCGACCTCCGCGGCCGCGAGCGCCATCGTGAACAGCGTGAACACCTGACCGGTGATGTTCCCCCAGTAGAAGGCGAAGGCGACGAAGTTGATGTTGGCCGCGTTCAGCATCAGCTCGACGCTCATCAGGAACATCAGCGCGTTCCGGCGCGTGAGAACGCCGAAGACGCCGGTGCAGAACACCGCCGCCGACAGGACGAGGTAGTACTCGGCGGGAACGGAGCCGAGAACCATCAGGACTCACCCTCCTCGTCCCGCTTTGCGAGCATCACCGCCCCGTCGAGGGCGGCGTCCAGCACGACCGCGATGGCGATGAAGGCGACGAGGAACCCCTCGCTGGCGACGGCCCCGGCGTCAAGGTTGAACATTGCGTAGCCGATCGACCGGGTGACCGAGCCGTCGGCGAACCCCTCGGCGGTGCCGAAGCCGGAGGTGAGGAACACCGCCGCCAGGAAGCCGAACAGCCCGACCGCGAGCAGGCCGGTGAGCTTGCCGCCCTCGTGGAGCCGCGGGCGGGTGGTCACGTCGACACCTCCGGCTCCGGCCCGCCCTCCCGGCGGACCAGCATGACGGCGAAGGTGATGAGGATTAGGACCCCGCCGACGTACACGAGCACCTGCATCGCCGCCAGGAACTCGGCGCTCAGCATGACGTAGTGGACCGCGACGGACAGCAGCGCCGCGCCCAGAAGCAGCGCGGAGTGCCACACGTCACGGACCAGGACGACGCCCAGGCTCGCCCCGACGGTCACCGCGGCGAACAGCAGGAACGCCAGCGTCTCGTACGGTACTACAGCCATTAGTTACCTCTCGCTCCGGGGAACCTTTGAACATTTCCTTTGCGACCGCGGCCGGAAAACACAGGAGTCGTTACCGCCGGCGGCCGAGCCTCGCGTTCGGGCGCCGGGTCAGTCCAGCAGGCCGAGGTCCTCGGCGACGAAGTCGGTCAGTCGGTCCATCACCGCGGGGTCGACCTCCGCGACCGCCTCGCCGTCGTGGAGCCGCTCGTTGTGGCGGGCGACCGTCTCCTCGACCTCCGGGAACGGCACCGCGGTGCGGGTGTCGCACTCCGTGCAGACGACCGGGATGTCCGGGATTTCCTCGTCGCTGTCGTCGGTGTCGTTCGTCATGTCCGGGCGTGTGCCCCCGCGGGCAAAACGGGCCCGGTTCCGTCGACCGCAGCGGCGGTCACGGCTCGACGACGTTGCCGCAGTCCGGACACGTCAGCGTCACGCCCGACTCGTCGACCGTCGTCTCGTGGTAGTCGGCGCCGCACTCCGCGCAGGGCACCTTCGCGCGCGTCTCGCCCATCCCCCGCGGCGCGCCCATCGCCAGCGCCCGCAGGCGGTCGTCGCTCTCGTTGCGGCCCTCCTGGTACTCGCCGGGGGCAAAGCGGACGACCTCGTCGGCGCCGACCTCGTGGGTGCCGTCCGGCGTCTCGAAGGTCGCCGTCCCCTCGAGGACGTAGAAGACCTCTTCCTGGTCCATGTGGGTGTGCATCCCGCCGGAGAAGGACTCCCCCGGTTCGAGCTCGTAGTAGTTCAGCGCCATGTCCGACAAGCTCAGCGGGTCCGCGGCGTGTTTCTGGACATCGGCGACGCGCGGGTGGTTGTCGAGGTCGTCGATGGATACCTTCTGCATGGGCGGGAACTGTCGGGCGCCCGTAGTAAAACGTGGCGTCTGGTCGTGTCCGTCGTCGGTCG
>JAHENN010000141.1 GCA_018609665.1 Haloarculaceae archaeon
CGCAGGGAGTCGTCCGGAACGAGCACTGAGCGAACGCAGTGAGCGACGCGCTTCGTTCGGACGACCGGCGGTCGTCCGTGATCACGAAAATCTTCGATTTTCGGACGACAGCGAGCCATCGCGAGGCGCCGAGCGGAGCGACGGGCCTCGGACTGGCGAACGGCGAGCGGGCGGTCGACCGACGGGAGACCGCCAGCCGTGCGAGCGGTGACCGGAGGGAACCGCGAGCATCGCGAGCCGTGAGCCGCGCGACCGGACCCCGCCGAGGGCTTTCGAGGTGGCAACATCGAAGCAGGCACCAGCTACGTCGAGGCGAGCGCGAGCGAACCAGATCACCACACAGACCCTCAACTAGTCGAGAAGCCGCCGTCGACGACGAGGCCGTGGCCGGTGACGAAGGAGGCCTCCTCCGACAGCAGAAAGGCGATGGCGTCGGCGACCTCCTCGGGTTCGCCGAGGCGTTTCAGCGGGTACTTTTCGGCGGCCGCCTCCTTGGCGGCCTCGGGGTCGTCCTTGGACTGGAAGTACTGGTTCCCGAGCGGCGTCTCGATGAAGCCGGGGCAGACGGCGTTCGCGCGGACGCCGTCGCGGCCGGCCTCGGCGGCGACCGCCCGCGTGAAGTTCAGCACCGCGCCCTTCGTCAGCGAGTAGACCGACTGCCGGGCCATGCCGAGAAACGACGCCAGCGAGCCGACGTTGACGATGGCGCCGGCGCCCTGCCGCTTGAGGTGCGGCAGCGTCGCCCGGCAGCCGTTCCAGACGCCGCGCAGGTTCACGTCGAGGACGTACTCGAAGGTCCCGTCGGTGACGTCCTCGACGGTCGCCGGCGGGTGGCCGACGCCGGCGTTGTTGACGACGCCGTCGAGGCCGTACTCCTCGACGGTCGTCTCGACGACAGCCTCGAACTCCTCGGCGTCGGCGACGTCGAGGTGGTGGAAGACGGCGTCGCCGCCCGCCTCCTCAACGGCGGCGACCGTCGCCTCGCCGCCGTCGTCGTCGACGTCCGTCACGACGACGAAGCCGCCCCCTTCGGCGACGCGGACCGCCGTCGCGCGCCCGATTCCGGAGCCTGCGCCCGTGATGAACACCGTGTCGTCCTCGAATCGCATACGCCCACGACGGCGGTGACCGGCATAAGCCCTGTCCGCCCCGGCGCGAAGGACGGGCTTTTGCCGCTCGACGCGCTCGGTGAGGTATGGATGCGCACATCGAAGGCGTCCGCGTCGCGGAGACGCCCGGCGGACTCGCGGCCGTCGTCACCCTCGGGGTCGACGACGCGGCGGAGGTGCTGCCCATCTTTATCGGCGTCGAGGAGGCCACCAGCATCGCCCGCGGCCTCGACGCCGACGACATCGGCCGGCCGCTGACCCACGACCTCCTGCTGGACGTGATGGAAGAGCTCGGCGGCCGCGTCGAGCGGGTCGTCGTCTCGGGGCTGGAGGACGACACCTACGTCGCGGACCTCCACGTCGACACCCCGCGGGCCGACGCCGTCGTCGACGCCCGGCCGAGCGACTCGCTGGCGCTGGCCGCGCGGACGAACGCCGACATCGAGGTCGAACGGTCGGTGTTCGAGGCCGGCAGCGAGCCCCTCAAGGAGTACGACGACTTCGACGACATCCGGGAGCTGATGGTATGACCGACGATACGGGCGACGCCGACGAGGTGCTGTCAGAGCTGTTTTCGGTCATCGAATCCCGGAAGGCCGAACTCCCGGAGGGCTCCTACACCGCGTCGCTGTTCACCCACGAGAAGGGCGAGAACGCCGTCCTGGAGAAGCTGGGCGAGGAGACGACGGAGCTGCTCCTCGCCGCGAAGGACGGCGACGCCGCCGAGCTGACCCACGAGGCCGCCGACGTCGTCTACCACCTGCTCGTGCTGCTGTCGATGCACGACGTCGACCTCGCCGAGCTGCGGGCGGAGCTCGACGAGCGCCGCTGACCGCTACGACGCGTTCGGGTGGGTGTCGATGTGGTGAATCGTCGCCGGCGACAGCAGCCGGCCGCTCGGCAGTTCCACCCAGCCGTTGGCCCGGACCGTCGCCGGCCCCTCGTGGAGCACCGTCTCGCCGGCGGGGTCGGCGTAGATGACGACCCGGTCGTGGTCGTCCTCGAAGAGCTCGCGGAGGGTCTCGAGCATCGTCTCTGCGGGGGCTATCATGCCCGTCCGGTCGCCGCGCTCCGCAAAAAATCCCCGCCCCGTCCTACCGGCGCTCGAAGCGGTAGGTGACGATCTCGCTCGTGTCGTCCCACTCGAAGTCGCCGGGGTGGACCTGCTCCATCCGTTGCCTGTACGCCTCCAGCGAGGGCGACCCCTCCCGGCGGGCGTCGTCGTCGTCGAGGTCCCCGAGGGTGCGCTCCTCGACGCCCGTCACCTCGAAGCGCTCGCCGTCGAGTTGGAAGGTGTCACCGGACTCGGCGTAGCGGTTCGAGCCGCCGCGGCTGAGCTGCGTCACGTCGCCCGCGAGGACGGCCTCCTGGACGCGGTCGTTCGGGAGCAGGGTGTCGGGGTCGATGTCGGCCATGCCGGGCCTACGGGCCGGGCGTACTTAACCGCCCAGGAGGCCGCCGACGGCGCCGCCGATCGCGCTGTCGACGGCGAAGACGAGGGCGACGACGGCGCCGGCTGCGAAGACGCCGAGGCCACCGAGGGCGCCGAGGGGACCGGCGACCGCGCTGCCGACGAGCGTCACGAACGCCGCCAGCGCGACGGCGGCGATGAGCCCGCCGAGGGCGCCCGCCAGCAGGCCGTGCCAGGCGCCGCTCGCGAGGCCGCCGCCGGCGAGGAAGCCGGCGGTCAGCCCGGCAATCAGTCCCGCGCCGACGTGGCCGATTACCGGCAGGGCGAAGGCGAAGAGGCTCGCGACGACGCCGACGACGAAGCCGACGAGGACCGCACTCCAGTCGGTCATGCGCCCGGTTCGACGCCGGCGGACAAGTCGCTGTCGGCCCCGCGGCGGCCAGCACGGCCGACACGCGGCGCTTATACGGCCGGGTGCTGAACCTAGGACATGGACTTCGAAGGCCTTCCGACGACGCCCCGGTCGGAGGAGCTGGTCGACAAGGCGTTCTCGCGGGCGGCGCGGGCGGGGCGGGCCAAGCAGGGCAAGGAGGCCCAGGAGTCGATGCTGCAGACGGCCGGCAACATCCTCTCGGACAACCTCCAGAACGTCGTCACGACGTGGCCGGACTTCGACGACGTCGACCCATTCTACCACGAGTTCGCCGACGCGACGCTGGCCGACACCGACGTCGGCGGCGTCGACGCCCTCCGGCAGGACCTCTCGGCGGTGATGAACGCCGGCCGGCAGGCCGACAGCATCAAAAGCGAGTACCAGGGACGGATCCGGACGGCCGACACCGAGACGGCCCGGAAGCTCCGCAAGCAGGCGTTCGCCCGGCTGGCGGACGTCACCGAGTCGGTCTCCGAGGAGCTGCTGGCGATCGGCGAGGCGCGGGACGCGCTGCACACGCTGCCGGACATCCGGGCCGACGAGCCGGCGGTCGTCGTCGCGGGCTACCCCAACGTCGGCAAGTCGTCGTTCGTCAACCACCTCACGAACGCCGACAACGAGACCGCCGCCTACCCGTACACGACGACGGGGCTCGACGTGGGCCACGTCGAGGTCGACCGCGTGCGGTACCAGCTGGTCGACACGCCGGGGCTGCTCGACCGCCCGGCCGAGGAGCGCAACGCCATCGAGTCCCAGGCCGTCTCGGCGCTGACGCACCTGGCCGACGCGGTGCTGGTGCTGCTCGACGCCAGCGGCGACTGCGGCTACCCACTCGGGCGACAGCGCGAGCTGCTCGCCGAGATCGAGGCGCAGTTCGACGTCCCGGTGCTGTCGGTCTGCAACAAGGCCGACCGCTCGCGGGACGCCGAGGCCGACCACTACATGAGCGTCGAGACCGGCGAGAACGTCGAGGACGTGCTGTCGGCGGCCGTCGACGCCGTCGGCTACGAGGCCGAACTGCCGTTTGAGGAGTAGGGCGGTCGAGCGGAGCGAGACCGCCGAGAGTCCGAGCGGGGAGCGAAGCGACCCGCGAGGAGTAGCGTGGGACCGCAGGTCCCACGAACGACGTGAGGCGCCTCGATGAAGCGAGCGGTGAACGCAGTGAACCGCGAGCAGCGGAGCAGCAGAGAGCGACGGCGACCGGGCTACGAGTTCGGCAGCAGGACGCCGAGACCGATTTCGACGCTCCGCTCGACGGTCGAGGCGGCCAGCGAGACCCCGGCGGCGGGCGACGGCAGCCGGTCGCCGATCACCCAGCGGTAGCCCTCAAGGGGCGTCAGCGTCGTCATTGCCAGCAGGGTCGTGGCCGGCACGTCGACAGCGGCGTGGCCGAGCGGGCGGTACCGGGGGTTGTAGCTGTCGGTCGTGACGACCCAGACGGCGGGATATTCCCGTATCTGGAGGTGGGTGCCGGGCTCGCGCTCGCGGTAGACGGCGACGGCGCCCTTGTGGATCGACCACGGGAAGTTCGACCGCCGGAGGTCGAGGTCGGCCGGCAGCGTCGGCGCGGCGGCTTTTGGGAGCCGGACCTTCGCGTCGGCGTCCAGCGAGCGAGCCAGCGTGACCGCCTCGTCCCAGTCGCCGGCGACGCGTTCATCCATACGGGCGGCAAGGGCGTCGGGGGTATAAGTAACAGCAATCGGTGATGGAGGACGGATTGCGTGTCGCATGGGGCGATACAGGGGTGTACGAGTGACTCTGGCTAGCTCGCGCTTGCCTCGACGTAGCGTGCGCCTGCTTCGGCAGTGACGCCTCGAAAGCCCTCGGCCGGCCGTCCCTGGCGGACTGAACGGGCGAGCGGCACTCGGTGGCTCCGCGAGGGCTTTCGAAGTATGAATATCGAGTTCAGAGTAGACTCCTGAACCACTCGATACGCAACCACGTTTTAGCGGCCGTTCCGGTTCGACGACGAGTCGAAGACCAAACCAAATTTGATTTGACGAAGAGCAGGTCAGGCGCGGGTCGCGTTGTACGTCACCTGCACCCGGTAGCTGACGCTGACGTCGCCGGTCTCGACGGACGTGCTGCCGCCCTCTGCCGCCCGCGGCGCTGCCGCGTCGTACTCGACGGGCCGGTAGCGCCGCTGGGAGGCGTCGACGGCGACGACGCTCGTCACCCGCAGGCCGCCGTTGGCCGCGACGGTGTCGGCCTGCGAGCGCGCGTCGGTCATGGCGTCCTCGATGGCCCGCTCCCGCAGTTCGGCGCGGCGCTGCTCCGACAGCGTGAACCGGACGGTCCGCACCTCGGCGCTGGCGTTCGCCGCGGCGTCGATGACGTCGCCGGCCCGCTGTGGGTCGTCGAGCCGGACGAGGAAAGCGTGTTCCCCGCGGTATGCGGGGACCTCGTCGCGACGCTCGTCGATGCGGTACTCGCTGGTTTCGTAGCGGTCGGCGTCGATGCCGGCCGCCTCGAGCTCCTCGCGGAGCGCGTCGGCGCCCCGCGTGAGGTTGTCGCGGACGACGTCGGGGCCGTTGCCCTCGGCGGTGGCGGCGACCCGGACGACCGCCCGGTCGGGGGCGGCGTCGGCCGTGCCGGTCGCGTCGACGGCGATCGTCCGGTTGGCGTTC
>JAHENN010000142.1 GCA_018609665.1 Haloarculaceae archaeon
GACGTCGACGATCTGCTCGCCGTCCAGCACCGTCTTCACGTGCAGCACGCCGTGGGTCGCCGGGTGGTGCGGGCCGACGTTGATGAACATCGTGTCGGACTCGCCGTTCTCGACGCGCTGGTCCTCCTCGAGGGGGTTGGCGTGCTCGCGGAACGGGACGACCTGCGGCTTCTCGGGGTCGTAGTCGCGCCCGAGGGGGTGGCCCTGCCACGTCTCGGGCAACAGGATACGCTTGAGGTCCGGGTGGCCCTCGTACTCGACGCCGACGAGGTCGTAGGCCTCCCGCTCGTGCCAGTCGGCCGTCCGGTAGACCGGCTCGGCGGTCTGGCTCACCGGCTCGTCGGTCGGCGTCGGCACGACGACGCCGACCTCCTGGGCCGGGTCGTCGTACTTCTTCAGGTGGTAGATGGACTCGTAGCGGTCCTCGTACTCCTGGGCGGTGACACACGAGCAGTAGTCGAAGCCGGCCTGCTCCCGCAGCGCCTCTAGGGCATCCTGGACCTCGTCAGGCCGGACGACAAAGGCCGGCGCGTTGACGTGTTCCTCGCGGTCGATCGCCGTCTCGCCCAGCAGTTCTGCCAGCGCGTCGTAGTCGAGCTCGCCGTCGGGCGTCTCGCCGACGTCCGTCGGTCGGGGCTCCTCGAGGCTCATGGCGTGTCGACCTCCGGCGCGGTCTCGGTCTCGGTCGTGTCGGGCGCGTTCGCCCAGTTGTACCGCATCACGAGGTCGTCCTCGTCGATCTCGTCGGCGAGATGCTGGACGAGCTCGTCCTGTTCGAGGTCGCCGAACTGCTCGAGCTCGTAGGGCTTGACCGTCACCGGCGACGTCTCGCCGTTGGCGACCCGCTCCTGGAGCTTGGCGATGCCGTAGATGAGCGCCTCCGGCCGCGGCGGACAGCCGGGCACGTGGATGTCGACGGGGATGACCTCCTCGGCGCCCTTGATGACGTTGTACCCCTCCTGGAACGGGCCGCCCGAGATCGTACAGGAGCCCATCCCGACGACGAACTTGGGCTCGGGCATCTGGTCGTAGACCCGCTTCATCCGGGGGGCGAACTTCGAGACGATGGTCCCCGGGACGATGATGACGTCGGCCTGCCGGGGCGAGGCCCGCGGCACGCCCGCGCCGAAGCGGTCGAGGTCGTGCTTGATGGCGTAGGTGTGGATCATCTCGATGCTACAGCAGGCGATGCCGAACTGCAGCATGAACATCGACGACCCCCGGACCCAGTTCATGAACTTGTCGAACTTCGTGAGGATGAACGGCGAGGAGCCGAACGCCTCCCGGAGCTTCGAGTTGAACCGGTTGTCGACGCCCTCGCCCATCCGGGCCTCCTGTGTCGAGACTGTGTCGTGGATTTCCTGGTCGCTGCTCATAGTTGGCTCTTGAGTTCCGCACGCTCGCTCTTCACCCACCGGACGGCACCGTTGCGCCACGCCCAGCCGAGCCCGATGACGAGCACGGCGAGGAAGACGAGCATCGGTCCCAGCACCCGCGTCAGGCCGAACTCCGCGACCGCGTCGCTGTAGATCAGTGCCCACGGGAAGATGAGCACCGTCTCGATGTCGAAGACGACGAACAGCAGCGCGATCATGTAGTACTGGATGTTGAACCGGATGCGCGTCGACCCCGTCGGAACCTCGCCGGACTCGTAGACGGCGCGCTTCCCCTGCTCGGGCACGCTGGGGCGGAGGAGACTCGAGACCGCGATCATCGACATCGGTATCGCGACCCCGACGAGCGCCAGCGCCCCGACGGCGATCCATGGATTACTCATCGCTTCCGTGTCGTGGTGGTTGGTGGTAGCCACACATAAGAGTTGATTTACGCCACGATGCGTCGCCGTTCGTCGACTCGACCGCCCCGCAGCCGCTCACTCCCGATCGGCGCGGAACCGCTCGGTACCGGCCTCGTGGAGCCGTCGGGAGACGTCGCCCACGCCGTCCTGCAGGTCGTCGTGGTACGCCTCCAGCCGGTCGGCCAGCTCCGGGTGGGCGCGCGCGAGCACCTGGACGGCCGACAGCGCCGCGTTGAACGACTTGCCGGCGTCGACGGCGACGATGGGCGCCCCCGTCGGCATCCCGACGACGGAGTCGACGGACTTCTCCTGGACCGGGACGCCGACCACCGGCAGCGGGTAGGCGACCGAGGCGGTCATGTTCGGCAGGTCCGCCGACTTCCCGCCGGCGCCCGCGATGATGACGTCCAGCCCCCGGTCGCGGGCCGTCTCGCCGTAGGCGTACATCAACTCGGGCGTCCGGTGGGCCGACACCACGTACGTCTCGAAGCTGAACCGCGCCTCCGGCGGGTCGTCGTAGTCGGTCACCTCCTCGAAGCCCAGCTCCGTCAGCGCCTCGTAGGCGCCGTACATGGTGTCGAGGTCCGAGTCCGACCCCATGATGATCCCGACGTCAGGGGTGTCCTCGGAGGCCCGGTCCGTCTCGGCCTCGGCCTCCAGGGCGTCGATGACCTCCCGTACCGGCTGTGAGCGCGTCATGTGCGGGCCACCGGCCGGGCGGCGTTTTTGTGTTGCGGTCCGTGGCCGAGCCGCGGGAGCGTTCGCCGGACCCTCGGACCGCGGGCGGGTCGCCCGCCGGAACGCCGCCGTCGGGTCTACCGGAACGTCATCCCGTCCCGGAGCTCCCGGGCCCGGGCCAGCAGCGTCTCGGCGTCCGAATCGGCGTCCGACAGCGTCACGTGGCCCATCTTCCGCAGCGGCCGGACCTCTCGCTTGCCGTACCAGTGCAGCGATGCCGTCGACTCTTCGAGGACGGGCTCGACGCCGGAGAGCTCCGCGGCTCCGGGCTCGTCGACGTCGCCGAGGATGTTCGTCGTCACCGACGGCGCCCGGCGCTCGGCGCTCCCGAGCGGCCACCCCAGCACGGCGCGGGCGTGCTGTTCGAACTGCGAACTGCGGGCGCCCTCGATGGTCCAGTGGCCGGAGTTGTGCGGCCGGGGGGCGATCTCGTTGACCAGAATCTCGCCGTCGACCTCGAACAGCTCGATGCCGTAGACGCCGCGGCCGTCGAGGGTGTCCAGCACGTCGAAGGCGACCTCGCGGGCGCGCTCTCGCACCGCCGGGTCGGTCCGGGCCGGCGTCACCAGCTCCCGGAGGATCTCCTCCTCGTGGACCGTCTCCGTCACCGGGAAGGCGCGGACCTCCTCGTCGCCCTTCACGCCGATGACGGCGAGTTCGCGCTCGAAGTCGACCAGCTCCTCGACCACCGCCGGCCCGGTCTCGGCGATGGCCTCGGCGGCGTCGTCGGGGGCCTCGACGGGGAAGTTGCCGCGGCCGTCGTAGCCGCCCTCGCGGGCCTTCAGCATCAGCGGCCAGCCCAGTTCCTCGCCGGCGGCCCGCAGCTCCGCCGCGGTGTCGGCGCCGCGGAACGCCGGCACCGGAATCCCGGCGTCGGCCAGCGCCCGGTCCTGGACGAGCTTGTCCTGGATGGTCCGGAGCGTCTCGGGGTCGGGGTGGACCGGCGTGGCCGTCGCCTCGCTCGCCCGTTGCAGGGCGTCGGGGTCCGCCAGTTCGATCTCGTAGGTGAGGACGTCCGCGCGCTCGGCGAGCTCCAGGACCGTCTCGTAGTCGTCGAAGTCGCCGACGACCTGGTCGCGGACGACCGGCGCCGCCGGGCAGTCCGGCGTCGGGTCCGAGGCGACGACCTCGACGCCGAGCGGCCCGGCCGCCTCCCCGAGCATCCGCGCGAGCTGGCCGCCGCCGACGACGCCGACCGTCGCGGCCGGTGTGGCGTGTCGCATGAACGGCCGTCGTCGCCCCGCGCCCGAGAAGGTTGCCCTTCCGAGTCGTTTGGTGCCGGAAATCAGGGTCGTTGGAGGCTCGGCGTTTCGGTCGTTCGATCAGGTCTGCGTGTGATACGGGTGGTTCGTTCGGATTTCCGCGACCCGAATCCTCGACCACCTCGGAAGCCCTCGCGGCGCTCGCCCGTTCAGTCCGCCAGGGAAAGCCGGACGGAAGTACGTTCCTGTCGCGGTTGAGTTCTTAGCGCAGTTCGCCTCGGTTCAATTCGTTCTATCGAGCAGGTCGCCAGGACACCTCTCACTCCCGCGTTCCTTGATCCACGCAGTTTCGGCGGGTTCCACCCGGGTGGAGAACTGCTCGAACGCACGTAGTATACTCTGAGCATCCGGTTCTGGCGCCCGAGTTGATAAAGCCGCTCTTGCAGTCCCCATCTTGGTGGTCCGTCGGACTCTCGCGCAGAGGTCTCGCGTCCTTCGCGGTGGACGGGGTCGGCTCACGCCGTGGGACACGACTGACCACGGCCGGCGACGGCGTTCCGACGGTCCGCGTGAACGTACTCTGCTCTGCGCGTGCAGGTCAATCTAACGGGCTCGAATCCCTCCGCTGCAACCGACACGTCGAGCGCTGCCCGACACTCTCCACGACGGCCCGGTCAGGGCTTGTCGGTTTCCAGCGCCTGGTCGGTCCGTCGGCGGGCTTCCCCGACCCGGCGCTCGACGGCCGCCGCCACCGGCTCCGTGAGGTCGCCGCGGCTGTCGGCGAGCCGGTCGGCGACGACGTC
>JAHENN010000143.1 GCA_018609665.1 Haloarculaceae archaeon
GCTGGCGGCCGTCTCCCAGGGCACGACCGAGACCCGCCACATCCCCACGTGGGTGAACCCGACGCCCGGCACGACGAACCCGCCGGGCGCCGACCGGACGGTCCGGGTCGTCGACTCCGGCTGGCAGCTGGTCGTCGTCGCGGCTGCCGCCGCGGCGGTGCCGGCCCGCTTCGCCGTCGACGGGAGGGCCGGCTGATGCCCTCCTCGGTCGTCCACGCCGGGTTCGCGCTGCTGCTTGCGGTCGGGCTGCTCGGCCCACACTTCGACCGCCGGGCGGTCGCGGTGCTGGTCATCGTTCTCCTCGTCCCCGAGGCCGACACCATCGCGGGGTTCGTCCTCGACGGCGCCCACCGGTCGCTGCTGCACAACCTGCTGCTGCCGGCCGTCGCGGTCGTCGCCCTCTACCGGGACACGACGCGCGAGGAGTCCCGGCTCCGCCGCCGGTTCGGCGACCGCGGCGTCCGCGTCGCCTGGGTCGCGCTGTTCGTCCACGCCTTCGCCCACGTCGGCCTCGACTGGTACCACCTCGACGGGATCAACCTCTTCTACCCCGTCGTCGACCGCTTCTTCGAGCTGAGCGGCGAGATCTACCTCTCGACGGCCGACGGACTCGTCCAGACGTTCGTCGAGGTGACCGCGGACGAGGGCGGGACCGCCGTCGACGCCGGCCAGGGCGGGACGACCGAGAACACCCACGTCGGCAACCCCGCACAGCCGACCGACGACACCGGGGGCGGCGGGGGCGGCGGCTCCGAGCCGGTCGACCGCCGGGCACCCATCGCCGTGCGGGGGTGGCAGCTGTACCTCGTCCTGACCGGGCTGCTGGCGGCCGGCGCGAGGACGCTCCAGTCGGCGCCGCCGGAGGACGGGTAGATGGACGCGACGCTCCGGCCGTACGACCCCGACGCCGAGGCCGACCGGGAGGCGCTGTGGGCGCTGAAGCGCGCCTTCGAGACGGAACTCGGCGCCGGCGACGAGACGAAGGCCGCCGCCTACGACGCGAAGCTGACCGACGACTACCGCCGCCGGTGGCTGGCGTGGGTCGACCGCTGCGTCGCCGACGGGCCGCGGTGCGTGACCGTCGCCGACGCCGGCGGGCCCGTCGGCTACGTCTTCCTGCTGCCCGAGCGGCTGGCGTTCGTCTGGGACGCCGCGGTGGTCAACGAGCTGTACCTCCGGCCGGCGGCGCGGGGGACCGGCCTCGCCGACGACCTGATGGACGCCGCCGTCGCCGTCGCCCGCGAACAGGACCTGCCGATGGACCGGCTGCTGCTGGACGTCGACCCGGACAACGACCGGGCGCGGGCCTTCTACGACCGCCACGGCTTCGAGCCGTGGGGCGAAATCGTCGCCCGCGAGCTACGGAGGTGACACCGGCCCGGCCGTCGCGGCCGCGACGGCCCCGCCGAGGGCGCCGAAGACGGCCGGATACAGCAGCCCGGCGACGACGACGGCCGGCAGCAGATCGGGCTGTCCGACGGCACCGGCGGCCTCCACGCGGGCGAGGACGGCGCCGACCGCACAGAGCGGCAGGTAGCCAGCGGCGACGGCTGCGCCGACGACCGCGCCGTCGGCGGGGTCGACGCGGCCGAGCGCCCGGACGACGGCGACGCCGGCAGCGACCAGCAGCCCCGGCGGCACCGCGTACAGCAGCAGCGCGACGCCGCCCTCGCCGCCGACGAGGTCGAGCGTCTCGGTGCCGAGGACGCCCGCGTCGACGACGACATCGACGAGGTGGGCGTCGAAGAACACCCAGCCGACGAGCTCGGGGGTCGCCTCGCCGTCGCCGAACAGCTCGACGACCCGCGCCAGCGTCGACTCCCGTATCTCCGGGGCGACGAGCAGGTAGGTGAGGGCGTAGCCGGCGAGCCAGGCGGCGGCGCCGGCGGCGAGGCCGGCCGTGAGCGGCCGGGCTGTGCCGGGGACGGACGTGGAGGACATACGGAGTAACTCGGGGCGGGCGGCAAGGGGCTTGTGGCCGTCGGCGGGCGTGACCCGGGCGACGGCGGCGACCCGCGCCGGCGCTACGTCAGCGTGGCCTCGGTGTCGATGCCGTAGACCCGCGCCGGTGCTACGTCAGCGTGGCCTCAGTGCCGATGCCGTAGACCCGCGCCGGCGCTACGTCAGCGTGGCCTCGGTGTCGATGCCGTAGACCCGCGCCGGCGTCTCGACGTGGGCGCGGTACAGCGCCTCCCCGTACCCTTCCTCGGCGAGCCACGCGGTCCGGCGCGGCACGGTCCGCGGGCCGAACACCGCGCCCGGCCGGTCGGGGTCGTCGATGAAGTCCGTCTCCATGAGGAACGGCCAGTCGCCGCCGCAGGCCCGCTCGAGTTCGTCCTTGTCGCAGATGACGCTCGGGACCGGCCCCTCGATGCGGCCGTCGGCGTAGTGTTTGACCACCCGTTCGCGCGGAAGCCCGGCCGCCTCGGCCCACTCGGCGACCCCCCGGAAGTCCTCGCCGCCCTCGGCGTGGAGCTGGACGGCACAGCCGACCTCGGCGCCGCGCTCGAAGGCGTGCCGCATCACCGCGTTGGAGGCGTCCCACACCGCCTCGTCGACGTCGTAGTGCGGCCGGCCGGACTTGATGGCCAGCGCCGGGCCGTCGGCGACGTACTCGGCGGCGACGTCGATGCCCGTCCGCATGAGGTCGGCGGCCTCCTCGGGCGTGAAGCCGCGGTCGACGAGCCGGGAGACGAGTCCCGGGTGGACCCCGAGGACAGGCCGGGCGCGGCCGTCCAGTAGCTCGTCGGCCTCGCGGGTCACCTCGATCGTCGTCTCGAAGGTCTCCCGGAAGCCGTCGGCGCCGTCGACCGCGCCGACCAGGTCCCAGGAGGGCTTGTTCAGGACGTTCAGGTGGGTGCCGCCGGCGTCGGCGAACTCCGCGGCCGCCTCGGCGCCGCGGCCGTTGACCGGGTCCAGGTGGAGGTGGTTGTCCAGGACGGGTCCGTCGTACATGTGTGCTGGTTCGGCCGGTCGCGGGAAAAGCCGTACGTCTCGGGCGACCGGCGGCGCGGTCGGGACGACACGCACGCGGGTCAACCGGCGGCGAGCAGGCCGACGACGCCGACCGTCTCGCCGACGACCCACCCGACGAAGACGAGGTAGGCGACCACGAGGCCGTACGCCTCGGCGTCGGTGAGGGTCAGGTCGGTCCGGAGGACGGCGAAGAGGAGGACCGTCGCGACGGTGAGGACACCCATCATCGGGGCGGCGACGGCGAAGGAGACGGGCGCGCTGCCGGCGACGAGCACGCCGACCGGAACCGCCACGAGCAGGTCGAAGGTGTTGCTGCCGAGGACGTTCCCGAGGCTGGTCACGCCGCTACCGCCGCGGGCGGCCCTGACGCTGAGCAGCGCGTCCGGGAGGCTCGTCGCCGCGGCGAGGACGGTCGCGCCAGCGAGGAACTCCGGGACCCCGAAGGTGGCGTTCAGCCCCTCCAGCGCCCCGACGAGCGACTCCACCGCGACGAGGATGACCGCCAGCCCGGCGACGAGCTTCCCCCACTCCCGCCGCAGGTCGACCCCCGCGGCGGCGTCGCTCTCGTGGTCGCCGACGTCCTGCCACTGGATGAACAGGTAGAGCCCGTACAGCCCGAGCGGGAGCAGCGCCAGCGGGCGGGTGACGCTGCCGACCAGCGGCGCGCCGTCGACCGGCGCGTAGATGACCGCCAGCGCGAAGGTGACGACCAGCGCCGACACCGCGAGCATGTAGAACTGCGCCTCCTTGTAGACGACCGCCCGGTCGACGTCCAGCGGCTCGTCGGTCGCGATCCCGGAGGCCGCCGGGATGACGAGCACGTTGAAGATCGCCGACCCGACGACGGCGCCCACGCCCATCCCGAAGGAGCCGGACAGCGCGGTGAGGACGACGCTGGCGAGTTCGGGAAAGCTCGAGCCGACGGCGACGACGACGGAGCCCTGGACGACGGCCGGCAGCCCGTAGTACGCCGACAGCTCCTCGGCGGCCGTCTCGAGCCAGCCGCTGCCGGCCCACACCAGCCCGGTCGCGGCGACGATGACGGCGGCCTGGACCGGCGTCGTGTCGGGGAGGAGGCCGCCGAGGACCATACGGTCGGCACCGCCGCCGGCGGGATAACGTTTCCTGGGTCACCCGAGCGTTATCTCGTCGTTGGCGGCGTTGCGGAGGGCGTCGGACCGGCCGTGGGTGCCGGGGGCGACGGCAACCGTCCGGAGGCCGCGCTTGGCGGCCGTCTCGACGACCGGCTTGAAGTCCGTGTCCCGGGAGACGACGACGAGGGTGTCGACCTGGCCGGCGGTGGCGACCTCGACGGCGTCGACGGCCAGCTTCACGTCGACGTCGCCGCTGGTCGTCACCACCTCGAAGCCGCGGGCCTCGGCGGCCTGTATCAGGCCGGAGCTGGCGTTCTCGTCGACGTAGACCCGGGCGACGGCGACGGACCCCTCCTCGCGGGCGATGGCCCGCAGCTCGTCGAGGTCGACGTCGAACTCCGCCCGGAAGACGTTCGGCCCGTCGACGAAGATGCCGACGCGGGCCGAATCCGACCGGAGCCCGTCGAGCAGTCCCATGACGGTCGTGCGCGGGCGGCGGGCAAATCGCTGACGGTCGGGCCCGAAGGCCTTACTCCCCGGGCCCCGACCGTCCGGACATGTCGCTCAGGACGCCGCCGCTGTCGGCGGCTCACGCCGAGGCGGGCGCGACGCTGACCGAGTTCGGCGGCTGGGAGATGCCCGTCGAGTTCGACTCCATCCGGACCGAACACGAGGCCGTCCGGACGGCCGTCGGCAAGTTCGACGTCTCGCACATGAGCCAGGTGACCGTGACCGGCCCGGACGCGACGGCGCTGATGGACCGGCTGACGACGAACGACGTCGGCGCCCTCGACGCCGGCGACGCCCAGTACGCGGCGGTCACCGACGAGTCGGGCCACATGCTCGACGACACGGTGATCTACCGGCGGCCGGACGCC
>JAHENN010000144.1 GCA_018609665.1 Haloarculaceae archaeon
GCGTCGTTCGACCTCGGGGCGGCCGCCGACCGCGCGGCGGCGGACGCCGAGCGGGTCGACTTCCGGGCGCACCGAACGGCTTAACCGACGGACCGGCGTAGCGAGAGCCGGCAGAGGAAGCCCGGCTCCCGTGGGCGCGCCTCCCGGCGTGCCCATGAGGAAAGTCCCCCCACCCTCCGGGCAGGTGACCGGGCGCAAGCCCGGAGCGGGAGACCGCTGGCGCTGGAACAGAAACGAGACCCCCCGCCCCGACCGATGAGGCGCGGACGACGCGCGTCGTCCGGCGGCCGCCGGCTCCCGGCTCGCGGCCGCGCGAACCGACCCGCGAGGGGAGGGAGCGAACCCGCCGAGGGCCGACGGGCGGGAACGGGTGGAACGGCGAATCCTCACCGGTGCAAGCCCGCCGCCACAGGTAGCCCGGAGACGCGGCGGGCGCTCAGCCGAATGCCGGGTCGAAACAGAAGGGGGCTTACTATCCTCAGCCGTCCGCGCCGAAACCGTCTTGTCGACGGCGGCACGTCTCCCGACGATGCGGCCCTCGGTCGTCCTCGTGCTCGCGGTGGTCGTCCTGGCCGGCTGTACGGCCCCGGTCGACGTCGACCCGCGCGACGACTGGGACGGCGACCCCGACAACCACTGGCGGGCGGAGACGCTGACGGTGAGCTACGAGGCCGCCGACGACCGCGACTACGGGCCGGCGGTCCGGAAGGCGCTGGCCTACTGGTCGGACAACGCCGGGCGGTACGCCGGCTACGACGTCGCGCTGCGGGTCGCCGACGACCCCGCGGCGGCGGACGTCCACGTCCGGTTCGTCGACGAGGTGCGCGACTGCGGGACCCACACCGACGACGACGCCGCCGGCTGTGCGCCCGTGCTGTCGACACCAGAACAGGTCGACCGCCCGGTCGACGTCCGGGTCGAGACCGGCCTCTCCGGGGCGTCGACGGTCGCGGTCCTGAAGCACGAACTCGGGCACGCGCTCGGGCTGACCCACGGCGACGAGCCGCGGTCGGTGATGCGATCGGAGAGCCGCCTGACCACGCGGCCGGAGACGAACGCCACCGACCGGGCGTTCCCCTGGGCGTCGGAGACGCTCGACGTCCACGTCGCCGCCGACGTTCCCCCGGAGCAGCGCGACGAGACCGAGCGGCAGGTCGAGGCCGCCCTCGGTTACTTCGCGGCCGGCGCCGGCGGGACGGTCCCGGAGTCCGCGCGCTTCCGGCGGGTCGACGCGGCCGCCGACGCCGACGTCGTCGTCACGGTGACCGAGGCGGACGACTGCCGGCCGGAGAGCGGCTCCTGCGGGCGGCTCTCCGGGGTCGACCCCGACGGCGACGGCGCCCTCGAGCGGTACACCCGGCTGGAGGTGACCGTCGTCGGCGTGGAGCCGGCGGCCGTCGGCTGGCACGTCGGCCGGTGGCTCGGGACCGGCTTCGGCCTCGAATCGGAGTCGGAGTACCCCGAGCCGCTGCGGGAGAACGCGAGCTACGAGGAGCGGCGCGGCGAGTGGTGGGAGTAGCGCCGGCGACCGGGGCGGCGACTACCCCTCGAACCGGAAGGTCCCGTCCCGCTGGACGACCTCGCCGTCGACCTCGAGCCGCGAATCGGCCGAGACGTCGGTGATCATGTCGACGTGGACGGCGGAGTCGTTGCCCGACTCGCCCTCCGGGAGGTTCGCGTCGTAGGCCCGGCCGAGCGCCATGTGGACGGTGTCGCCCATCTTCTCGTCGAAGAGGATGTTGTCGGTGACGCGGTCGATGCCGCGGTTCATGCCGATCCCGAGTTCGCCGAGCCGGCGGGCGCCCGCGTCGGTCCCGAGGACGTCCTCGACGGCCGCGGCGCCCTGCTCGGCGGCGTAGTCGACCACCTCGCCGTCCTCGAACGTCAGCCGAACGCCCCGGACCCGCGTCGAGTTGATCGTCATCGGGACATCGAAGAAGACCTCGCCCTCGGTGCCGTACGGCGCGGTGAACACCTCGCCCGACGGGAGGTTGTGGGAGTCGTAGGCGACAGACGCCGCGGAGTTGACCGCCGTCCGGCCGTCGACCGACATCGTGACGTCGGTGTCGGGCCGGCCGTCCCGCTCGGTGACCAGCCGGACCTCGCTGCCCTCGTCGAGGATGGCCTTCATCTCGGCCATCCGTTCGGCCAGCGCCTCCCAGTCCCGCAGGACGGCGTCGTAGACGAACTCGCGGTACTCCTCGAGGGCCATGCCGGCCTGCTGGGCGAGGCTCCGGGTCGGGTGGACCGTCGACACCCAGTCGGTCGCCATCCGCGCCTCCCGGAGGTCGGTCCGGGCCCGCGAGTACGCCCCCCGGGTGTCGCCGTCGACGTCCGCCAGGGCGGTCGTGTTCCGGCCGCCGCCGAGCCGGAGGACGACGTCGGCGTGCTCGTACAGCGCCAGCTCGTGGTCGCCGGCTCCGAAGTCGCCGTCGTGGGCCCGCAGGTAGGCCCGCGAGGCCTCCGCGGAGTCGTACGTCGTCACGACGTTGGCCCCGACGTCGCCGAGCTTCTCGACGACGGCGACGGCGAGCTCGTGGGCGCCCTCGGCGACGCCGACCACGACGTCGTCGCCGGGCTCGACGCGCGCACTCCAGTCGACCAGCACCTCGGCGTGTTCGCGTACGCGCTCGTCCATGTCCATCGTACGGCACGGGAGGTTTTATACTGGCGGTTCGGGGCGAGCCGGAGGTCGCGGCGGCGCACGGGTGGCCGCGCGCCGCGGCTACTCGAGGCCGCTGGCGGCCTCGTCGACCTCGGCGGTGAACCCGGCCGCCCGGAGCCGGTCGGCCAGCGGGACGCCGACCGCCGAGGCGGGCGTCAGCACGCCGCCGTCCAGCGGCGACTCCGTTTCGTCCCGGAGCAGACACATCGCCGACTCGCCGAGCATGCGGGCCGTCGCGCCGTACCCCGGGTCGAGGTCGGCTCCGACGACCGCCTCGGCGGTGAACCGACCGTCCGTCGCCGTCCCGCGACCCACCACCCGCACGGTGAAGTGGCCGTTCTCGATCTGTGCCTCGCTCGGCCCCTCGCCGGGGTCGGGGAAGACGAACCGGCGGAGTCCCGACCGCAACGGGTCGACGGACATGGCGGCGGCGAAGGCTCCGAGCCCGCCGGTGGCAAGCGCCGCGGCGGCGGCCCCGGGCAGCCCGCGACCGGTGTCGACCACCTCCGTGCAGCGGAACTCCCGGCCCCAGGGGTAGCCCAGGAGGGCGTTGCTCCGTCTGACGACGCGCTCGTTCACCGGCGCCATCGGCGAGGGGGCGGTCCAGACCCCGCGCTCGGGGTCGGCCCGCGGGAGCCGCTGGACCCCGTCGTCGACGCCGTCTCGCTCGCCCGGCGGCGCCAGCGAGTAGGGATTCCGGAGCGCCCGCCGGACCGCCGGGTCCGAGGAGGCCTCGTCGAACAGCTCGGCGAAGCTGGCCAGCGTCCCGCCGCTGACGCCGCCGTCGCCGTCCGCGAGGTGGATCCGGACCGTCTCGCAGGGCGCGCCGAACGCCTCCGTCGCGTGCGACTGGACGAGCGCGGTGCCGAGGTCCGCGGGCACGGAGTCGAAGCCGCAGCCGTGGACGACCCGCACGCCGCCCTCGACGGCCGGCTCGTGGAAGCGGTCGACGGTCTCCCGGACCCAGTTGACCTCCCCCGTCAGGTCGCAGTAGTCGGTCCCGGCGTCGATACACGCCTCCACGAGCGGCGTCCCGTACGTCGTGTACGGGCCGACGGTCGTGCAGACGACGCGGGCGTCGCGGGCCAGCGCCCGCAGGCTCTCGGGGTCCGTCGCGTCGCCGACGACCGTCGGAATCGGCGGCCGGTCGTTGCGCTCGGCGAGGTCGGCCGCCAGCGCCCCGAGGCGGTCGGCGTCGCGGCCCCCCAGCGCCAGCGCCAACTCGTCGGCGCCGTACCGCTCGGCGAGATACTCCGCGACGAGCCCGCCGGCGACGCCGGTCGCGCCCCACACGACGATGTCGTACGGTCGGTCGGTGTCCGGCATTGATCCGTCTCTCGACCCGTAGGGCACCCACGGGCTAAACGGCCCGGGTGGCGGTGCCCTCTGTACGGGCGGAACGCGCGGGCGGGGTCACCGGCGCCGTCGGCCGACGGTCACTCCGCGTAGAATCGCACCAGCCCGCAGTCCGCACAGAGGTACGCATCCAGGTACGTCATCCCGCCCACGCCGAGCGTGCCGGACGTCCGCGGGTCGTCGATGCGCATGCGGCTCGTCGCGCCGGCCGCGCCGGCGGTGGAGTAGTCGACCTGCTCCATGCCGACGTCGCAGTCGGGACACCGGTGTCGGGGCATACGTTCGCTTCGTGGAATCGGCTAATAAAGGGAGCGTACGGAAGGGGATACTCACCTCGGACTCGACGTAGAGACCTCGAACGCCCTCGCGGCGCTCGACCCTGGTTCCGATGGACGAGCAAAGCGAGTCCATCGGCGTCCCGCTCGCTGCGCTCGCGGGACACTCGCTGTGCGCCTCACTGTGTTGCGGTGTCCTCGCGCGGCGGCGCCGCGCGAGCGGGCCGAGGGACCGCCGGTCGCTCGTGGCCTGTGTCGTCCGGGAGCGGTCGAGCCCCCCGTGGCGGCCGAGGGCTTTCGAGGTGGCAACGTCGAGGCAAGCGCAAGCTACGTCGAGACAGGTGCAAGCTAATCGAATTACCCCACGCTCCCTGTCCTGTCCGTCCGTTAGAGACTGTACCGACCGGGGGACCCGGCGAGCCCTTCGACCCGCGACGGCAAGACATGTTGCGGTCGCTCCGGATTGCAGGACGTACGGACCGACAGGCTCGCCGGCGACGATAGAATCGTACGAGCCGGCCATTGCGTCGTGACCGCGGTCGGCGCGAGGCTGCCGGGCGGTCAGTCCTCGTCGTCCTCGCCCGCGGCGGCCTCAACCTTCTCGGCGTGCTTCTCGAGGTCGGCCGCCAGTTCCCGTGCTTCCGCCGGCGACAGCCGCACCGTCTCGGCGTGGGCCGGCAGGTGCTCCAGCTCCGTGTTGTCCAGTTCCAACTGCAGCGAGATGTGGTCGGGGTCCCGTCGCGGGCTGGTGACGTTCACGACGGCGAAGGCCTCCTCGGTGAAGTCGTGGCCCTCCGCCTCCCCGTCGAGGAGGTCCAGCGTCGTGTACGCGTTGACCTTCATGATGCGGTCGGGCATGTCGACATCGAGGGACGGCCGGCGGGTAAGCGTGGCGCTCGCTGTTCGGCGGTCGGCAGTAACAGTAGGTGGTAAGACAACTCTGCTCGGCACAACAATAAAACCGAACCGATGTGTCGGGGCGTGGTCCGACCGCTACGGAAGCTACCAACTCTCGTCGACACCCGACTGGCGTGCTGCGTACAGGCGTGAGTCTACATAAAAGTGGTCGACTGGGCCCGTGGCTCGCCGGATACGGCCGAAGCAGACACTGACGAAACTGGTGTCAACTCGTCCATGGATCGACCTCTGCGACGGCCCGATGCCGGCGGAATCGGGTTATCTGAACACCGCACACGTAAGCATCGCCACTTTCATTCAGATAGCCAGGGACTGCAAAACAATCGAACGAGTCATATCAAGATTGCGCCACGAAGACGGTGACCTCGCCGCCGCTCCTGACGTTCACGATGAGTTCTGCGGTCCCGGTCGAGCCACCGATACCGAATTCGCGCGAGGTCGTCGTCCCATCGACCGTTACGTTTGCCGTGAGGGTCTCTGCCTCCGAGGGCTCTGCCAGAGCGTCCTCGAAGGTTCGCGACTCTTCCGGACCGAGGCTCGTCTCTTCGCTGAACAGCGTATCCTCGGTCGCGCGTCGAACCTCCACGGCGATCGTGTGTGATTCCTGATCGTCGTTGTCGATGGAGACCGGCACGTCAGAGGAACCATCGGCGACGCAGCCTGCAATCGCGAAAATCCCACTACCCACCAGCGCCGACGCGTATCTCCTCCTCGGATACGAGTCCGTCGACCGATCTGTTCGTGGGCTCTTCATTGTGCATTGACCCAGTTGAAAGAAGCGGCCGTAGTAGTTTTCGATCGTCACGATGTAATATATGTGCACTACGAGCAGGAACCTAATAGTCTCGAGCCAATATTGTACGGTCGGAGCCGGGTTTCCATTCACCACACCCGGCGAGAGGTCTGCTCGCCTGTCGCCGCCTCCCGCTCGCAGTCCGGTGGTCCCGGAGGCGGCCACCCTACTCGAACACCAGCACGGTCGCCTCGCCGGCCTCCAGGACGACGACCTCCTCGCCGCTCTCGGCGCGCTGTTCCTCGACGATGTCGAACATCTCCGGCTCGACGGTGACGGTCTCCTCGCCGATATCGAGTTCGACGTGGCCCCGGGTCTCCAGTTCGGCCTGCAGTTCGGCGGGGTCGGCGGCCTCCAGCTCGCCGACGACGTCGCCGGCGCGGTCCCGGAAGACGGGCCCGAGTTCGCTGTGCTCGACGTCGACGCCGACGGGGACCATCTCGACGCTGGGGTCGCCCTCCTCGACGTAGACGGGGCCGTTGACGGCCTCGGCGAGGTCGTAGGTGTCCAGCGGCCGCGACTCCTCGAGGTAGACCTCGATGCGGTCGAGGTCGGCGTTCAGCGGCTTCCCTTCGTCGGACTTCCAGCCCCGGACGGCGGCGGCGACCTCGGCGACGATGCCGCCGCGGGCGGCCGCCTCGGGGTCGGTCGCCGGCGGCTCCGGCCAGGAGGCGCCGTGGACGCTGCCCTCCGTCGGCAGGTGGTCCCACGCCTCCTCGGTGATGAACGGCGCGAAGGGCGACAGCATCCGCAGCGACGCCGACAGCGCCGTGAGGAGGGCGTGCTGGGCGGCCTTCCGCTCGCCGGGGCGGCCCTCGTAGAGTCGGCCCTTCACGAGTTCGAGGTAGTCGTCGGCGAGGTCGTGCCAGACGAAGTCCCGGACCGCCCGCAGCGCGCTGTCGAAGCGGTACTCGTCCATGTCGGCGGCGACCTCCTCGGCGACCCGGGCGCACCGCGAGAGAATCCACTCGTCGGCGTCGCGGTATGCGGGGTCGGTGACCTCGGGCGTCGACTCGTCGACGTGGCCGGCGGCGAACCTGGTGATGTTCCACAGCTTCGTCTGGAACCGGCTCGCCGACGTGACCTCCTTCCACTGGAACTGGATATCCGAGCCGGGCTGGCCGCCCAGCGCCATCGCCTGCCGGAAGGCGTCGGCGCTGTGCTCCTCGACGACCTCCTCCGGCTGGACGAAGTTGCCGCGGGACTTGGACATCTTGTTGCCGTCGTCGCCGAACACCATCCCGTTGATGAGGGCGTCCTCCCAGGGGATCTCGTCGGTGATGGCGGCGCTCCGGAGGATGGTGTAGAACGCCCACGTCCGGATGATGTCGTGGCCCTGCTCGCGCAGCTGGACGGGCTCGAACGACGCCTCGGGCCAGCCGGCGACGTACAGCGGCGAGATCGAGGAGTCCATCCAGGTGTCCATCACGTCGGTCTCGCCGGTCCACGAATCGCCGCCGCAGTCGGGGCAGGCGTCGACGGCCGGCGCCTCGCTCGTCGGGTCGACGGGCACCTCCTCGACGCCGGCGATCTCGACGTGACCGCAGTCCTCGCACTCCCAGGCGGGGATGGGAGTCGCAAAGACCCGCTGGCGGGAGACCACCCAATCCCACTCCATCCCCTCGGTCCAGTCCTCCAGGCGGTCGTACATGTGGTCGGGGATCCAGTCGACCTCGCGGGCCCGCTCGAGGATGGCCCCGCTGTCGACCTCGACGAACCACTGCTCCTTCGAGAGGATCTCGATGGGCGTGTCACAGCGCCAGC
>JAHENN010000145.1 GCA_018609665.1 Haloarculaceae archaeon
CTGGGCGAGGTTCGAGGCGGCGCGCTTGTAGTCCTCGACTTCGAGGAACGCCTTCTTGGCGTCCATGACCTTGATGTAGACCACGGCGTCGGCGGTCACCGGCGAGTTGTCGCGGGTGATCGCTTCCTGCCGCGGGACGTCGATTGTATGGGTGCGCATGTCGAAGGTGTAGGTCTTCGACACGAACGGCGGCACGAAGTTGATGCCCGGTTCGAGCAGTTTGCGGTACTCGCCGAAGACCGTCAGCGCGCGCTTCTCGTAGGCGTTGACGATCTCGACGGCCTGGTACACCGCCACCACCGCGATGGCGAGCAGCAGCAGCGCGACGACCGGCAGGATCGTCCCACCCAGCTGGAGGGGCGTGAACATACGCGGTCTTCGGTCGAGCGCCTGATAAGGGTTCGCCCGGGGCCGCGAGCGACGCCGCCTCCGGCGGGTTCGCCGTCGCTCTCGGGCGAGTTCGCCGTCGCTCTATGCGGGTTCGCCGTCGCTTTCCGTCTCGCGGTCCCCGCGTTCGCGTTCACCCTCGCGGTCGGCCGCCAGCTCGCGGTCGATGTCGTCCTCGAGGGCCGACATCGACTGGACGGTGACGACGTTGCCGCCGCCGGGGTCGACCACCATCACCTCCTCTCCCTCCGGAATTTCGCCGTCGAAGGCCCGCGCCCGGTAGTGGGGGTTGAAGCCGCCCTCGTCGAGCTTCACCTCGCCGCCGGCGTCGGTGACCCGCTCGGTTACCCGGCCGGTCTTGCCCTTCAGCGACGCGGAGTCGGAGGTCTGGCCGCTGGCCGTCCCGCCGTAGAAGTCGAACTGCCGGTAGACGTAGAGGGCGCCGCCGCCGGCGGCGAGCACCACCGCCGCCAGCACCAGCGGCAGCAGCACCGCCGGGAGGAGCGGCCCGACGGCGAGCCCGACCAGCCCCGCCGCCAGCAGGGCAATCCCGATGACGATGAAGTTGGCACCGGGGGCGAACGCCTCGAGTATCGTCAGGCCCACCCCGAGGAGCACGAGCACGAACGGGACGGAGAGCCCGAACAGCTCCGGGCCGGTCTGGGCGAGGACGTCTATCATGCCCGACGGTACGGGGCCGCGACCGATAATACTAGCGGGTCAGCCGGCGACCAGCCGGGAGACGACGAACAGCGCGAAGACGACCCCGAGGAGGAGGAAGACTGCCCCCTCCAGCGACGGGTCGCCGGCCTCTATCGTCCCGGAATCGGCGGCGTCGGGGTCGGCGGGCTCGTCCGGGGCGGCGTCGACGGCGTCCCCGTCGCCGTCCTCGAGCTCCGACAGCGGGAACCGCCACTCCTCCTCGGCGCCGTCGCCGGCGTCGTGGTCGGCCATGTCGGCCGTACGGCACGCCGCCGCAAAGGCGTGTTGGGTCGCTACCGGACCCGCGTCCCCGGCTCGGCGTCGGCCTGCGTCGTCAGCAGGTCGGCGTCCTCGCCGGCCGCGAGCAACATCCCGTTCGACTCGACGCCGAACAGCTCGCTCTTCTCGAGGTTCGCGACGACGACGATCCGCGTGCCGGGCAGCTCCCCGAGGTCGTGGAGCTGCTTGATGCCGGCGACGATCTGGCGGGTCTCGACGCCGATGTCGACCTCCAGCCGCGCCAGCTCGTCGGCACCCTCGATCGGCTCGGCCTCGAGCACCTCCCCGACCCGGAGGTCGAGCTCTTCGAACGCCTCGAACGGGACGCGCTCGTCGACGATGGGGTCCATGTCGACGTCCTCGTCGGCGCCGGTCTCGTCGCTTTCGGTCGCGGCATCGGCGTCGTCCCCGTCCCCGTCGCCGGCCGCCTCGATGCGCGCCTCGAGCTGCTCGTTGAGCCGCTCGACGGTCTCCTCTTCGAGCTGGTCGAACAGCTCCTCGGGGTCGTCGAACTCCGCGGGCGGGGCCGCCAGCGTCGCCTCCAGGCCGACGTCGTGGACGCTGCCGGACTCGCCGAGCTGCGCCCACAGCTCCTCGGCCTTCCCCGGCAGCACCGGCTCCATCAGCACCGCCAGCGCCTTCGACAGCTGGACGCAGTCGCGGATGACCTGGGCGGCCGCCTCGGGGTCGTCGTCGGTGAGCTTCCACGGCTCGTGCTGCTGGATGTACTCGTTGCCGAACCGCGCCAGCTCGACCGGCGCCTCCCCGAGCCCGCGGACCCGGTAGTCGTTGATCGCCGCCCGGAACTCCTCGGTCGCGGCCTCGATTCGGGCGGCGACCTCGTCGCTGACGGCGGCGTCCGGCGTGCCGCCGTAGTTCCGCTCGGCGAACAGCAGCGACCGGTAGCAGAAGTTGCCGAGCGTCCCGACGAGCTCGCTGTTGACCCGCTCGGCGAGGCCGTCCCAGGAGAAGTCCACGTCGGCGACGAACTCGCTGCCGGTGACGATGTGGTACCGGTACAGATCCGGGTGGAGCCTCGACTCGACGTAGTCGTCGGCCCACACCGCCCGGTTGCGCGACGTCGAGAAGGCGTCGCCGTCGAGGTTGACGAAGCCGCAGGCCATCACCGCCCGCGGCTCGTTGTAGCCGGCCGCCCGCAGCATCGCCGGCCAGAAGACCGTGTGGTGCTGGATGATGTCGTGGCCGATGATGTGGACGATCTCGCCGCCCTCCGGCGGCGTGCCGTCGGCGTGGTTCTTCCAGACCGCCTCCCAGTCGTAGGTGTCGGCACCGACCCGCTCGGAGTACTGCTTCGTGGCGGCGACGTACTCGATGGGCGCGTCGACCCACACGTACAGCACGAGGTCCTCCGTCGACGCCCCCTCGTCGTCCTCCGTCGACGCCCCCCCGTCCTCCCGAGCGGGATAGTCGATGCCCCAGTCCATGTCGCGGGTGATACAGAGGTCCTGCAGCTCGCCCTCGATCCACTCTCTGGGCTGGTTCTTGGCGTTGTCCGTGCCCTCGAGCCGGTCGATGAACCCCTCGAGGTACTCCTGGAAGTCCGACAGCCGGAGGAACTTGTGGGGCCGGGTGCGGTACTCCGCGGGGTTGCCGGTGATCGTCGAGACGGGCTCTTCGATCTCGCCGGGCTCGAGATGCCGCTGGCAGCCCTCGTCGCACTCGTCGCCGCGGGCGGCCTCCCCGCAGTAGGGACAGGTGCCCTCGACGAACCGGTCCGGCAGCGGCTGGTCGGCCTCGGCGTCCCAGGCGACCTCGATCTCCTTCTCGACGACGTGGTCGCCGTCGATCCACGACCGGACGAACTCGCGGGTGAGTTCGGTGTTCGTCTCGTCGTGGGTGTGGCCGTAGCTGTCGAACTCGACGTTGAACTCCGGGAACGTCTCCTGGTACTGCTCGTGGTACTCCAGGGCGTACGGCTCGGGGTCGACGCCCTCCTCGGCGGCGTTGACCGCGATGGGCGTCCCGTGCATGTCCGACCCGCAGACGAAGGCGACGTCCTGGCCGACCCGCTCTAGGGCCCGCGAGAGGGCGTCGCCGCTGACGTAGGTCCGCAGGTGGCCGACGTGCAGGTCGCCGTTGGCGTACGGCAGCCCGCAGGTGACCACCGCCGGCTCGTCGGTGGGGAACTGCTCGCGCATACTACCTCTGGCTCCGTCGAGGGGCAAAACCCCGCTGGTTTCGTGTCATGGTCGGTCGTGTCGGTGGTCGTCGGCGGTGCGAGCGGCAGCATCCAGAATCGCGGGTTTCGGCGTCCGGGGCAACCGTATGACCGGCCGGACGGACGCTCCACGCGCGGCTCACGACGGCGGACGCATCGGACGGCGCCGGAGACGCGTCATCACCGGAGTCTCGGCGGCGGGGCGAAAAAACCCTTCGCCCACGCGCCGGCTCCCCCGCCACGGGTCGCAGTCACGCGCCGCGGCCGTCGGCGAGGTCGTCGACGTCGGCGACGAACTCCCGCAGCATCGACCGGGTGACGTGGGGCATGCAGACGACGCGGGCCTCGCCGGCCTCGGTCGGGGAGAGCCGCCAGCCGCGCTCCCGGAGGGCCGCGATGCGGTCGTCGGGCAGGTCCGCGGCGACGATGGGCAGCACCGGCTCGACGGCGTCGTACCCCCGCGAGCCGAGTTCGGCGGCCAGCCAGTCGGCGTTGGCCTGCGAGCAGCGGTACTGCGCCTCGTAGCCGTCGGGCCACAGCTCCTCCATGACCGCGACGGCACTCGCGACGCCGGCGCCGCTCCTGGTGCCGGTCAGCGTCACCTGCGACGTCGACTCCAGGTACGGCGTGTCGATAGCCAGCTCGTCCAACAGCTCCGGGCCCCGCGCCAGCAGCCCGCCCGCCGGGACGGCGGCCTGGCCCATCTTGTGGGGGTCGATGGTCATGGTGTCGACCGGCGCGTCGGAGAAGTCCCACTCGTGGTCGGAGAAGGGCAGGACGAAGCCGCCCCAGGCGGCGTCGACGTGACACAGCGCGCCGGCGTCGGCCGCCAGCTCCGCCAGCGCCGGGATCGGGTCGACGCGGCCGTACTCCGTGGAGCCGGCGACGCCGACCACCAGGACGGTGTCGTCGTCGACCAGCTCGACGACGGCCTCCAGGTTGGCGCGGTACTCCGAAAGCGGCGCCGTCCGGAGCTCGACGCCGAGGATGTCGGCGGCCTTCCGGAAGGAAAAGTGCGCCGACGCCGGCGCGACGACGTTCGGGTCGCGCGTCGACGCCCGGTTGCGGGCGATGCGGACCGCCTGGACGTTCGCCTCAGTGCCGCCGGAGGCGACGTAGCCGGCCGGGTCCGGGAGGCCGGCGACCTGCCCCAGCAGGTCGACCGCCTCCCGCTCCAGCGCCGCGACCGACTCGTAGGTGCCGGGGTCGCCCGGGTTGGTCGCGAGGAACCGCTCGGCCGCCGCCCGTGCCGTCGGATGCGGCTCCGTGCACATCGACGACAGCACGCGGCTGAACTCCTGCGGCTCGGCCCGCTGCATGTCTCTGTCTGTCGACAGCAGGGCCGTGCGTTTATTCGTTGCTGTTCGGACCGGCGCCGTCGGTCACTCCGGCGTCGCCCACGACGGCCGCTCGACGCCGGGGTCCCCGAACGCCGTCATCCGCAGCGAGAAGTCGTAGTCCGCGGTCTCGCCGTCGACGTCGTAGACGGCCGTCGCGGCGTAGCTGTGGACCCGCCCCTCCGTGTCGACGACCAGCGTCGCCTCGAAGTCGCGGACGTTCTCGACGTTCTCCCGGTCGTCGAACACCGTGTTGTTCGCCGGCAGCGCGTCGACCTCCATCGTCACGAGCGCCGGGCCGTCCTCGCGTTCCTCGACGTCGACGACCTCGAACTCCTCGGAGAGCCGCCGCTCCAGCAGCAGCCGGCCGGTGAGCTGCTCGGCCGGCCGCGGCTGGATCCGCCGGAGCTGCGGCTCGCGGCCGCCGATCTCGACCCGCTGGACGGCGACGCTCCGGTTGCCCCAGGCGAGGAACCGCGCCGACGTGCCGCCGCTGACGAGGACCTGCGAGCGGTACTCCGCCGCGTCGGGCGCGACGCGGACCCGCTGTCGCTGGCTCACCGCGACCGTCTCGTTGCCGATCGTCTCCGTCGCGTTCGTCGATATCTCCTGTGTGAACCCCGTCTCCGTCGCCCCCTCGACGTGGGCGTCGAGCAGCACGGTTCCGTTCTCGAGGGCGCCGCCCTCGACGCCGGGCACCGACCCGGCGGCCCCGTCGCCGGTGTCGGTGTCGGTGCCGGTGCCGGGAATCGCCGAACAGCCGGCCGCGAACACGAGCACGCACAACAGCACCGCCGCGAGGCCCCGTCGCATACGCCCACCTCGCCGGGAGCGAACAAAAGGAACCCGATACCGTCCCGCTCCGTCGCGTCAGCGGACCGACTCGAGCAGGAGCCGCTGTTCGACCCGTTTGACCTCGTGTTGGACGTCGCGGACGGCGTCGATGTTCGCCGAGATGGACGAGACGCCGGCGTCGACCAGGAACCCGACCATCTCCGGCTTCGAGCCGGCCTGCCCGCAGATGCTCGTGTCGACGCCGTGCTCGCGGCAGGTCTCGACGGTCGTCTCGATGAGGTCCAGCACCGCCGGGTGGAGCTCGTCGAACCGGTCGGCGACGTCGCCGTTGTTCCGGTCGACCGCCAGCGTGTACTGGGTGAGGTCGTTCGTCCCGAAGGAGGCGAAGTCGATGCCGGCCTCCGCCATCCCCTCGACGCCGAGCGCCGAGGCCGGCGTCTCGATCATCACCCCCCACGACCGCTTCTCGGGGTCGATGCCCGCCTCCTCCATCAGGTTCCGCGCCCGGATGACGTCCTCGGCGTCGTTGACCAGCGGGAACATGACCTCGACGTTGTCGTACCCCATCTCGAACAGCCGGCGGAACGCCTCCAGCTCGTGGGCGAAGACGTCCGGCCGGTCGAGGCTCCGGCGGATGCCCCGGTAGCCCAGCATCGGGTTGTGCTCGTGGGGTTCGTCCTCGCCGCCCTCGAGCTGGCGGAACTCGTCGGTCGGAGCGTCGAGCGTCCGGACGCGGACCGGCCGGGGGTAGAACTCGTCGGCGACGCCGCGAACCCCGCCGACGATCTCGTC
>JAHENN010000146.1 GCA_018609665.1 Haloarculaceae archaeon
CGCCTTCGGCGTCCTGGCGGCGCTGCTCGGCGCCGAGACCGCCCTCGCCATCGGCGGCGCCGTCGGACGGCGGCGCCGCGGGGCGGCGACGGCCGCCGAGGCCCAACCGTAGTCATAAGTCGTCGGCCGCCGTCGCTGGATGCATGTCGCTGCAGTTCGCGTCGGCCGTCGAGATCGCCGACGCCGTCCGGTCCGGCGCGCGCGACCCCGTCGCGGTCGTCGAGTCGTTTCTCGAGCGCATCGAGCACCGCGACGACCCGGCCGACGCCTTCGTGACGGTCCTCGGGGCGGACGCCCGCGAGCGGGCGGCGGCCGTCCGCGACCGGCTCGCCGACGGCGAGGAGCTTCCGCTGGCCAGCGTCCCGGTCGCGGTCAAGGACCTCGCGGAGTCGAAAGCCGGCGTCCCCAATACGAAGGGGCTGGCGCCGCTGGCCGGGGACGTCGCCGAGGAGACGAGCGTCACCGTCGAGCGGCTGGAGGCGGCCGGCGCCGTCGTCGTCGGCACCACGAACACGCCGGAGCTCGGCCACTCGATGCGGACGGACAACGAGCTCCAGGGCCCGACGGCGACGCCGTTCGACCTCGACCGCAACGCCGGCGGCTCCTCCGGCGGGTCGGCGGCGGCGCTGGCGGACGGCTGCTGTGCGCTGGCGACCGGCACCGACGTCGGCGGCTCGCTCCGGATCCCGGCGGCCTGCTGCGGCGTCGTCTCCGTCAAGCCGAGCTTCGGGCTCGTCCCGCGCGGCAGCCGGGTCAACGGCTACCGCGGCCACACGCCGGTCCGGGCCCTGGGGCCGATGGCCCGCGACGTCGAGAGCCTCGCGCTCGCCCTGGACGTCCTGGCCGGCCCGGCCCGGGTCGACCCGTTCAGCGTCCCGACGCCGGCGAGCTACCGGCCGGCGGCCGCCGACCCGCCCGACCCCGCGGAGCTGACGCTGGCGTACTCGCCGGACCTGGAGACCTTCGCGGTCGAGCCGTCGGTCCGGGCGGCCGTCGAGGAGACGCTGTCGGCGCTGGAGGCCGCGGGCGCGACCGTCGAGACCGTCGCCGTCGAGACGCCGCCGGACGGCGAGCTGACCCACGCCTACAGCCTCGCGGTGACCACCTTCTTTGCGGCCGCCGTCGACGAACTGGATGCCGACCGCGGGATCGACCTCCTCGGGGAGCACGGCAACGCGGTGCCGGAGGAGCTGCGGACGCTGGTCTCGCTCGGGCGGAGCCACGACGCCGCCGACGTCGCGGCCGCCGACCGCCCGCGGACCGAGCTGTACCACGCGGTCGAGGACGTCCTGGCGGGGTACGACGCCCTGGTGTGTCCGACGCTTGCGACGCCGCCGCTGACCCACGACGAGCCCATCCCGGCGACCGTCGACGGCGAGCCGACCGGCGGCGTCCCGACCGCCTGGACGCTGGCGTGGCCGTTCAACATGACCGGCCACCCGGTCGTCAACGTCCCGGCCGGCACGGTCGAGGGGCTGCCGGTCGGCATGCAGGTCGTCGGGCCGACGTACTCGGAGCCGCGGCTGCTGGGCGTTGCCGCTGCCGTCGAGGCGACCGTCGGGTGGTCGTACCCGGACGCTGACTGACGGTCACCGACCCGGGAGTACGCGGAAGCCGTACGCCGAGATGAACCCCAGCGCGTAGCCGAGGATGTGGGTGTAGAGGTTGACGACCGCGCCACCCCGGAAAGGGTCGGCCGGGAAGGCGACCAGCGGGTAGCCGAGGAACAGCAGCGTCCCGACGGTACACAGCTCCAGGTGACCCGGCTGCGCGCCGACCAGCCCCGACCTGAGCCGGGCGAGCGGGTCGGCGGCGCCGACCAGGCCGCGGGCGTAGAGTCCGACGACGAGCAGCGCTGCGACGGCGACGGCGGCGCCGGCCGACGTGGTCGGGGCGACGGCGGCGCCGATGACCGCGGCGCCGAGGAAGAACACCGCCGGGGCGTGCCGTTCGCCGGCTGCGACCCCGGCCCGCCGCTCGACGTAGCAGAACAGCGCCAGCGTCAGCAGCCCGAAGTAGCCCATCACGACGCCGGAGAAGCCGTAGGTGACCGCCCGGCGGGCGAACAGCAGGTTCAGCGCCGACAGCCCGAACGGCAGCGCCAGTAGAAAGGAGACGAAGGCCGCACGGAACAGCCGCCGCCGGTCGGCGAAGAGACAGAGCAGGTACGCCGTCGGGACGATAACCGCGTAGCCGACGAGGTTCGTCGCCAGGTGGGTCTCGGCGTGGTGGACGAAGTGGGCGGTGTACGCCGTCACGAGCGTCGGCTCGGTGTAGTCGAGGACGTACGCCTCCCGGACGCCGGCCGGGAGCGCGAACACGCCGACCAGCACGAGCGGGACGACGACGATGAGCCCCGCGTCGAGCAGCGACGACCGGTCGTGCAGGACCGCCCCGAAGCCGGGGCGGATTTCCGAGCGACGTCCGGATGCCATCACCGTTGGCTACGGCACGACACCGCATGTATCCGCGACCGGTTTCGAGACTCAAAACGGCCGTCGAGGCCTAGTCGTCGGCCGGCGACGGAGCGTCGTCCGCCTCGATGCTCGGCGGGTACACCCCGCGGTCGATCTTCAGGTCCGACAGCGGCCGGGCCATGCAGGTGAGGGCGTACTCCTGGGCCTCCTCGTCGGTGAAGCCGCGGGCCGCCGGCTGGGTCACCTCTCCCTCGACTATCTCGGCCGTACACGCCAGACACATCCCGACCCGACAGGAGTACTCCTGGGCGATACCCTCCTCAAGGCACCGCGAGAGGATGGTTTCGGTGTCGGAGACGGTGAGCTCCTCGCCCGTCCCGACGAACTCGACGGTGTAGTCGGTCATGCCGCCGGGTACGCCCAACGACGACAAAAAGCTCCCGACCCGGGGCGGGCAAGGCAGCTCCGGCCTCTCGGGACCGGTGGCCGCGAGGAGTTAGAGTTTTCCGCCCACGGCGCCGATTCCCGGTTATGATTACCTTCGAGTACGACGTCGTCATCGTCGGCGCCGGAACGTCCGGCTGTTACGCCGGCGCGACGATCGCGGAGGCGGGCTACGACGTCGTCATCGTCGAGCGAAAAGAGGAGGCCGAGGCGGGCCACATCGCCTGCGGCGACGCGCTGAAGGGGGCCGACGAGTTCCCCGAGGCGATTCCCAAGTCGGAGATCGACGACGCCTTCACCAACACCGAGGTCGACCACGGCCGGTTCGAGATCCCGCGGGAGGACACGGCGCTGGACATCCCCGTACCGGGCGAGCTGGCGGTCATCGACCGCATGGAGTACGGCCGTCGCCTCATCGACGGCGCCGAGCGGGCCGGCGCCGAGTTCCACTACGACACCGTCGTCCAGGACGTCCTCCAGGACGACGACGGCCGGGTCCACGGCGTCACCGCCAGCAGGCGCGGCGACCCGCGCCGCTACGAGGCGGAGATGGTGCTCGACGGGGCCGGGGCGCTGTCCATCCTGCAGGACAAGGCCGACCTCTCGGGGACGACCTTCGACACGAACGTCCGGTACTCGCAGTTCTCCTCGGCCTATCGCGAGATCATCGAGGTCGACGAGCCCGTCGAGTGGTCCGACGCGCTGGTGTTCAAGCCGACCAAGCGGTCGGCGGGCTACCTGTGGTACTTCCCGCGGACCGAGACGCAGATCAACGTCGGGCTCGGCTTCCAGATGGACGCCGAACCGATGACGCTCGTCGACGACCTCCGGGAGGACGTCCAGCAGCGGCCCGAACTCGCCGGCGGGACCGTCCGGGACAAGCTCGGCGCCGCCCTCCCGACGCGGCGGCCGTACGACTCGGCGGTCGCGCCGGGTTACATGGCCGTCGGCGACGCGGCGGCCCACGTCAACCCCATCAGCGGCGGCGGCATCGCCGGCGCCGCCTACGCCGGCCAGTACGCCGGCGAGCAGGCCGTCGAGGCCATCGAGGCGGCCGACGTCGGCGAGAAGAGCCTCTGGCGGTACAACGAACGCGTCATGGAGCACTTCGGCGGCCGCTACGCCGCCCTGGACGTCTACAACATCTTCTCGACGGCCTACGACCTCGACGACCTGCTGGCGCTCATCGGGGCGATGCCCGGCGAGCGCATCTCCGAGGCGCTGTACTCCGGGTCGGCTGACTTCGACATCTGGCTGAAGCTCCGGGTGCTGTACGAGACGTACGGCCACTGGGGGACGCTGAAGAACCTCTACGACGCCAAGCAGCTCGCCGACCGCCTGCTGGAGCACTACGAGGACTACCCCTCGAGCCCCGACGGCTTCGAGTCGTGGCGGACCCAGCGCGACGACATCATGGACGACATCTACGCGAAGACCGGGGCGGACGCCAAGTACTGAACCCGCGTCGCGCGAGAGGCGCCCTCGGCGCGGCCGACCGGTCCGTCCGTGGTGGACAGCGGTCCCTCGTTCGGCACCGACCGCCGGACGCCCGACCGGTACGGGGAGGCGACTTCGGCGGCGGTCGCCGACCCTCGTCCGGAGAGGCGTGCCGGCAGGTGGACGCAGAACGGCGTCTACGCCCTGCTGGAGTCCGGGGCGCGGGTGGTCGCCACGCTGCCCGGCGTGTCTCCGGAGCCAGGTCGTCCAGCAGCGGGGGACACCCGAGTGCCGTGCCGAACGCTACGGATCGAATTCGGCCGTGACACCCGGCGTGCGACGGCCAGTTGACGTCAACACACCCGCTAACAGTACACATTAGTAACGCGAATACATACCAACAGTATGCACGACGACGAGATGGCCTCGGACCCCTCGGAGTACTGGGCCCGCCGCCGGACTCTCTCGCCGTCGCCGGTGCGGTCGACCGTAGCCGACGGGGACCGTCGCCTGTCGGTGCTGGCCGACATCTCCGAATCGGCAGCCCGGACGCAGTCTCGCGCCCTGCTCGAGCGACTCGACGGGTTCGCCTGTTTTCGCGCCACGCCCCCCGACGACCTCCATCTGACGGTCAAGCTGTTCAACGCCGGGCAGGGTCACGCCGACCGAATCGACACGGAGGAGATTCGCCGACTCGTCGGCCGGATTGCCGCCGACACCGCGCCGTTCGAAATCGACTTCCCCCGACTGAACCTCTTTCCGGATATCGTCTACGCCGAGGTCGAAGACGACGGCACACTCGTCGGCCTCAATCGTGCGTTCTGTCGTGCCGACGAGACGGTCGACACCGACCGTGACCGCGGGGGGTTCATCCCGCATCTCACGCTCGGTTACTTCACCGGCGACGAGGGCTACGACGACCTCATCGACTTCATGGAGACCAACCGCAATCCTGGCCTGCCGACGGTAGAAGTAACCGAACTCGCGCTCGTCTCCTTCGACACGACCGCCGACCGACACACCGTCGCCGACACCATCGCAACCTACCCCCTCTGACGGGGGGCGGTCCGGGTCGCCGCGTCCCCGTTTCTCTCCGACCGTCGAGGTCCACCCCCACGAGCCCACGGCAGCCGCGGAGGAATCGCCGGCAACCAGCGGGTCGACGGCATCTCCCTCAGTCGACCCGAGAGGGCTTCTCGACCAATCTTGCATCGAATAAAACAAATTAAGTGCACCGCTCGAAAATACGCCGGGTACCCTGTATCGCTTGCCAACGTCGAATTCGGTCGGCGGTCGCCGACCCGTCGTCGGCGACCGGGCGGAGAAGCGATCGGGGTGGAGAACGTCGGACACGCTCGCCACGACGGCGCGAGTGCCGATGCCCTGCAGGAGTTCCAACCACGACGGACGGCAACACACTCGACAGTCGAAGCGTACTCCGAATGACGGGCGGAACAGTCGCGGCGTCGACGCCGGCGGTCGGGTCCGCGACTGGGCAGTCGGGCAAAGAATGCACCGCGTCGGAGGAGAAGCTCGAGCTGGGTTCGTTTACCCGAACCGAGAACCGGGGCCGACGACGGCGGCGGCCTGCTCATCACCCTCCCGACCGAGTCGTTCCGCGTGCCGGCGGACGCCGGCGATTTCGAGGCCACGCCGAACGCCAGCGACTGCTACGAGTACCGAATCGAGGTCGAAATGACCTGGAACCCGACCGACCAGGGCCCGAACAACGCCGGGCTGTTCCTGTACCGGGGCGACGGTTTGGGGACGTGTATTGCGAAGGAGGAAAACGCCGATGGCGACCTCAACCCGGTGGGAGAGAACGGACTCGAACTCTCGATCCAGGGCAGCAGGACTTTCGACGGAGAGAACGCCAACGGCACCCAAGTGAGTAACCCCTACGCGATCAGCTCGAAGCCATACACGATGGGCGTGCAGGGACGCTACGGCGTGGCGGACCTCGAGGCAACGGCCACGGCGTTCATCGTGTCCGTCAAATGAGGTAGCCAACCGGCGGATTTTTATTGAACTCTTTATGAATATGTTGATGAATACAGAGTGGGAGGCCGGTGTTGCAGTTCCTGTTGGGCTTTTTATTTTCTACGCATCAGGATTGGATATACAATTGTATGTACAGACAGATTCTAAGTCCATACGAGAGGGTATGACCGACACCGAATGCACCATTCGTGATCTCTCCCAAACCCATCGTGACCGCTGTATTGGACTCTGGCGGGATAGGATGGCTGAAGGCTACCCTGACAAGCTCTTATTGACAAATGTAGCTGCTTCAACTACAGGTTACTCTGGAGTGGTCACGGAGGCTGCCAATCGTACCGTGGGCTTTGCTGCCGGTCATTTAGCGACGGTCGCAGGGGTAATATCCATACCGTACGAAGAAGTCCGAAATTGTTGCTCACTATCGCCAACGCAGGTAGTCGGATATATTGACGTGATTGTCGTCAGCGAAGATCACGAAGGGAACGGCAGGGGGACTGCGTTAGCGAAAGAAACGATTCAACGGCTCTCGGAGCATGATGTGCCACTTCTGACCGAAATTTGGC
>JAHENN010000147.1 GCA_018609665.1 Haloarculaceae archaeon
CCACATCGCCGACGGCGGCCACGCCGAGGACTACGTCGAACACCACACCAACCAGATGCTCGGCGAACCCGAACTCGAGGAGGGGTACACCCTCACCTGCGTCGCCTACCCGACCGACGACCTGACCCTCGAGACCGGCGAGTCGCCCTGACCCGCCGCCCGTTCTTGCACATTTACTCGACCAGCGGCAGGTCCTCCGGGGCGACCGGCCCATCTTCGACCTCCTCGGTGAGGTCGTTCACGCCGTCGACCGGCCCGTTGACGAACAGCCCGTGTCCCATGATGCCGACCGCGACGGCGCCGAAGACGACGACCGCGGCCGGCATCGCGACCGGGGTCAGCGCCCCTATCGCACCGCCGACCCCGAGCGCCGAGATGATTCCAACCAGCACGAGGTCGTAGTACTGCAGCGTGTATCCCATACATAACTAAGGGCTTCGCCGGGAATAACTCGTGGGGTCATCGTCGCGTGTCACAACCGTTAAATCGCCTGCCGGGGTATTCTTAGGTAGGAGCCCGTAGCTCAGTGGACAGAGTGCTTGGTTCCGGACCAAGTTGTCGCGGGTTCAAATCCCGTCGGGCTCGTTCCTTCCTCGCTTCGCTCGTCAGTCACTCGCTCGACGACCCTCGCGAACGCTCCGCGTTCGCTCACTCCCGTCGGGTTCGCTGTTTTGCGACGAGCGGACGCGGGGAGCAAACGGCGCCAGCGACGGATTCGAACCCTGTCGGACAGCCCGCGCAGCGACCGTAGGGAGCAAGCAGGAACCTCTTGCTCCGGTTCAAATCCCGTCGGGCGCGTCTCGCTGTATTACGATTCCGTGCACCAGACAGCGCGCACTCGATGAAACTCGCCCTGGACCCGGCGAGTGAGTTCGTGATTCCGCGTGACGTCGGGGGCTCCACCCAACTCCCGTCCGTTGTCTCGGCAGAAAATAAGGGTGGTAGGGAGAGCCGAATCACTCGGCTGTCAAGCACGCACTACGACCGCCAGGTTACCGCTAACCCCGATGGACGCCGTTCGGAGCTCGCAGAACCTGCCGGAATTTTCTGCGAGAGAGAGAATCCACCGGCAGTCCGATCGGGCGCCGCCGGTCGAGCACCCCAGCGGGAGTTCGACCAGTTGACGCCTGATTCGGGCGGTATCGGCGGAAAGGTCGCCTGAGCCGCCGTAGCCGCCGTTCTTGCCCGGCCGATTACCCCGTCAAAAATGGTGAGAACGGTCGAATCGCGTGGTGGTCCGGAGCGGAGGCACGGTAACATATATGAGCCAGTTCTCACACGGGTCACTCGCGAGTTCCCTCGGCACGATCGGCGCTATCGCCTTTTTACCGGCCCTGGTGGGGCTTGGGATTGCCGGACTCGCCGCAAGCGGGCGTAAGTTCCTCGCGGCCGGGAGACGGCTGCTCGGGACGGCACGAGCCTCGGGAGCTGACCCGGTCCGGCCGGGGAACGCACCTCGGGGAAGCCACGCTGCCGTGACGGGGGACGTCGTCGCGGGGTCGGACGGAACGCTTCTCTCGCCGCTGTCGGGAACCGACGCGGTCGCTCACCGTCACCGCCTTCAACAGCAAACCGACGGGATCGGGTGGTGGATCGTCGGCGACGGTGGCCACAGCGGCCCGTTCCAGTTGCAGGGAGCAGTTGGCCGTCTGTCCGTCGACCCGGACGGCGAACGGCCCGCAATCGGTACCGACGAGTCGGTACGACTGGCCGGTGACGAGACGCTGCCGGCCGATGTACGAGCGCGCTTCGCGGAGAGCGACCGGTTCGATCCCGACGAACACCCGCAGTATCTCGCCTCGGCGGTCGACGAGCCACGCCGGTACACGGAGTCGGCGATCGAAGCCGGTGAGACGGTGTACGTCTACGGATGCGTCACCGAGGATGACCGGATAGATGCCGGCGAATCCAGCGAGTTCCGGTTCGGCCACCGGGAACCGAGCGACATGGGCGACGAACGCTCGAGCTCCCTTCGCGATGCCCTCGACGTGGCGCTGTTCGGCTTCGTCGTGCTGTTTCTGTCCGCGACGTCCGTGGCGGCCGGACTGCTGCTGCTCGACGGGGCCGACGTGTTGTCATGGTTCGACGGTACATTTTCAGGATCGGCGAACAGTAACGCTGGCACGCATCGACGGCGAATATACTCCAGAAACACCGGAAGGATAGGAACTCGTGACCGCCGCTGAATCGGTGTTCGGTGCCGCCGTCGCCGGCACCGGGCTGCTCGTGGTTCTCGTCGGTCTGTACAGGCTCGGGCAGGGGCTCAAAGTTGTCATCGACGAGGCGTGTGCGGCACAGGCCGAGTACCTCCGGCGGTCGGCGTTCATTCCCGACGACGTCACCGTCTCGGGGTACGTCTACGAGGTCGAGTCCGGCGAACTCCGGGAGCCGGGCGACCGTATCGCCGGCGAAATCAGCGAACGGCAGCGCTGACGTCGACCGCCCGCCGCCGGGGCCGGCGGCGGGAGCGGGATTGAATAGGGTCGGCCGCACAGACCGGTACATGGACATCGACGCCGACGAAATGCTCGCGTCGCTGACCCCCCGGGAGGAGAACCCGGCGATAAAGACCTACCAGAACACCGTCGCGGTCGCCTGCCCGTCCTGTGAGGAGCCGTTCGACGACCTCGTCGTCTGCAAGGAGAACCCGACGAGTCTCAACCTCTCGAGACAGCTGGACCTCTGCGTCGGCGTCGAGGACGGACGGGCGTTCATCTTCACGCACAAGCCGTAGGCGGTCCACGGTGGACTGCTCGCCCGCGGGCCGCCCCGGCCGCGCCGTCCGTCGTTCCGCGGCCGACACGGCGACCGGGGGATTGTTTGCCCGCTCGGCCCTGTACCCGATATGGCACGACTCGACGGTCGGACGCAGTCGGAGCTTCCGGACGACTACCAGTATCTCCTCTCGGAGGACGCGATGGGCGAGATTAACCTCCTGACGGTCATGGCGAACAACCCCGACGCGCTTCGGGCGTACATGCGCTACGGCTCGGCCCTGTGGGAGGACTGCGGCCTCGGGGCGGCCGACGTCGAGCGCGTCATCCTCGCGGTCGCGCGGGAGCTGGACGCGGCCTACGAGTGGCACCAGCATCTCCCCGTCGCCCGCGAGCAGGGCGTTCCGGACGGGGAACTCGCCGCCATCGCCGAGGGCAGCCTCGGGGACCTCGACGACCGGCAGGCGGCGGTACTCGAGTACGCACAGGCCGTTGCGACCGACGCCGTCGACGATGCCGTCTTCGCCGCCGCCGCCGAGGTGCTCGACGACGCGACGCTCGTCGGCGTCACGCTGCTGGCGACGCACTACCTCGCCACACAGCGGTTCCTCGCGGCGCTGTCGATACCCGTCGACGGGGAGTTCGTCGGCTGGTCGGTCGAGGCCTGACCCGGGCGGCGCCGCAGTCAGCAAGTACTTCACTCGAAATCCACCAGTATCGAACGTGACCTACGACTACTCCGGGGACGCCCACCGGGAGCTCGTCGAGGCCTACCGGGCCGACGAGTCGCCGTTCCCGACCGACTCCTCGGTTGCGTACCCCCGCCGCGACTCGCTGCGCGACGAGCTCCCGCTTCTCAAGGAGCTCCTGTTTCCCTGCTGCTGGAACGCGACGGAACTGCTCGACGACCCGGAGGCGACCCGCTCCCGGCTGGCCGACCTCGGCGCCTGCATCCGACAGGGGATCGCGGCCTACGCCGACGACCCCGACGGGGACGACCTGACCGCGGCCGTCGATCGGACGCTCGACCAGCTGCCGGCGGTCCGGCGGGCGCTGAAGAAGGACGTCGAGGCCGCCTACAAGGGCGACCCCGCCGCGAAGAGCTACTGCGAGATCATCCGGTCGTACCCGGGGTTCCACGCCGTCCTGACCCACCGCGTGGCCCACGTCCTCTACGAGCGGGAGCGGTTCGCCTACGCCCGCGAACTCGCCGAGTACTCCAAGACCGAGACCGGCATCGACATCCATCCCGGGGCGGAGATCGGCGAGTACTTTTTCATCGACCACGGCACCGGGGTCGTAATCGGCGAGACGACGACGGTCGGCGACTGGGTCCGGATCTACCAGAACGTCACGCTGGGTGCGCTCCACTTCGAGGAGGCCGAAGACGCCGACCACCTGCTGGCGAAGGGGTACAAGCGGCACCCCGACATCGGTGACCACGTCGTCATCGGCGCGGGGAGCAACGTGCTCGGGGCAATCGAGGTCGGCGACAACGTGAGCATCGGCGCGAACTCGTGGGTGACCGACGACGTTCCCGACGACACGAGCGTTTTCGTCGCCGACCACCCGGACCAGCGGCGGAAATCGAACGACTGAGCGCCGCACGCGGCGCGGTTGCGGCTCCCGTTCGCGGTCACATGTCGAGAACTTCCCGCGAGGCGGAGGCAGGGACGGGCGACACCGACACCGACGACGCCACCGACGGGACGTACACCCGCGTGTTCAGCTCCTTGGTCGTCGCCGTCGGCACCTCGCCGACGGGCAGCTTCGTCCGCTTCACCTCGACGCCGTCGCCGTCGCCGAACCGCAGCAGCACGTCGACCTTCATCGACTCGCCGTCGTTGCTCACCCCCGCCACGATGCGGGCCTGCCGGCCCTGGAGTTCCTCGACCGACGCCTCCGTGCCGTCGTCGTACAGCGCGTAGCGGTCGATGCTGACAAGCTCCGCGCCGTCGGTCTTGACGTAGGTGAACAGGTCCTCGCCCATCTGCGAGAGCATCGACTCGACCTCCGGGTCGTCGACGAGGACCGTGACGGGGTTCAGCCCCGCCCGGACGTCGCTGGCGATGGAGCCGCGCTGGCCCCGGTCGGCGGTCTTCAGCCGCTTGTACCCCTCGACGAGCGTCTCCGCCTGGCTCGGGAACTCCCCGTCGAAGTAGTCGTACAGCTCCTCGAGTTCGTCGTCGAAGTTGATCAGCGGCGGCAGCGGCTTCGCCTCGCCGTCCGGCACCCACGGACGGCTGCTGGTGGTCGTCACCGGCTCGGCCGGCTCCGCCGGCTCGGCCTCGCCGTCGCCGTCGAAGTACTCCAGCGCCTCAAGGACGAACCCGATCACGGCGCTGACGGCGGCGACGCCGATGACGACCCAGCTGAGGGTCGTGGCGATGGCCTCCGGGAGCGTCTGCTGGAAGACGACGATGAACGACGACGTCACCACCAGCACGAGGACGAAGAACGCGCCGCGGCTCGGGGTGCGCTCGCCGTCAGCCATTGACCTGCGTGACGTCGTCGACGGCACCCTGGAGCGTCTGTACGAGATGCCCCACCCACAGCCCGACGGTCACGCCGAGCATCACCGACACCAGCGCGACCTGCTGCATCAGTTCGATCGGCGCGACGGCCGCGGCCACGCACCCGAGGCCCGACAGCACCATCAGTCCGTACTGGATGACGGTCTCACGGCTCGGGTTGCGAATCTCGATCATGTATGCCACCACAACGCCCGCCCGCATTAATTCGACGCTCCGGTCGCCGAGACGGGGACGGCGCCGACGAAGCACTGAACGGCACGCGGGCCGAAGGCCGCACATGGGACAGCGGACCCTCGACGGCGAGGACATCTCCGAACTCCGGGCGGCGTACGTCCGGAGGGTCACCGAGGAGCTTCCGCGGGCGGCCCGGCGTGCCGGCGACTGGCCCATCCGGGAGGACCACTGCTTCGGCCGCGTCGTCCTCGACAACGTCTTCGGCGACGCGTGGTACGACCACGTCGACGGCCGACCGGCGTACGAACACCTCTCCCGGGACGAACTGACCGCGGCGGTCGACCTCGCCGAGCGGATGCTCGAGGCGGGACGGCCGGCCGTCGAGGAACTGAACCGCAACTCCCTGCGGTGGCGGGGCGACTCGGCGACGGGGCCGGCGAGCCGCCCCGGCGACGCGTGACCGACGCCCCGCGGACGCTCCCGGTCGACCCGCCGGTCCACGTGGAGACGTTCGCGACGCACTGCTCGCTGACGTGGACGGCCGGCGGCCTCGGGCGGTTCCTCGCGGCCGCCGCCGACCTCGCGGCGGTGTCGGAGACGGCGCCGACGGTCGTCGACCGCCGGGCGACGGCCGGCCGCGAGCGTCGCCCGCTGTCGGCGCTCGCGGCCGACGACGCGACG
>JAHENN010000148.1 GCA_018609665.1 Haloarculaceae archaeon
CGTCGCGCCGGCCGGCCTCCGCGGGTCGGCCGCGCTCCTCCGGGCGGCCCGGGCGGGGCGGCTCCTCGACCACCCCGCGGTCGACTACCGGCCCGGCGAGACGGTGACCGTCGAGTCCGACGGCGGCCTGCCGGTCGAGGTCGACGGGACGCGCGTCGAGACGGCGCCGACGACCGCCCGCCTTTCGGCCGTCCCGGCGGCGGTCCGGGTCGCGTACCCCGCCGAGTGACCCGGGCCGGTCGTCGGGGCCGTGAAGACGGGAAAGAGGATTTCAGTACTGGGTGCGTGTGTAACATTCACAAATGTCGGATGAGCCGGGGTTGCCGGATACTGACGAGACGTCGTCGGAGATATCGGTCGTGTACGTCGACGACTACGGTGAACTGTGCGAGCTGACGGCCGAGGGCCTCGAGGAGGCCAGCGACCGGCTGGCCGTCGAGACGACGACGGAGCCGTCGGTCGTCGTCGACCGGCTGGGCGAGTTCGACTGCGTCGTCGCCGACTACGACATGCCGGAGACGGACGGAATCGAGCTGCTCCGGCGCGTCAGGCGGGTCTCCGAGGACCTCCCGTTCATCCTCTACACGGGGAAGGGCGACGAGGACGTCGCCAGCGAGGCCATCTCGCTGGGGGTCACCGACTACCTCGCCAAGCGGGGCGGCCCCGAGCGGTTCGTCCGGCTGGCCCACCGCATCGAGAGCGTCGTCGACGCCCGGCGGGCCTCCGCCGAGGCGGCCGCGACGCGGACGAAGGCCCGGACGGCCGTCGCGCGCGAGCAGCGCCGGCTCCAAGCGCTGCTGGAGCACTCCCCGGCGGTGACGTGCGTCCTCGACGGGTCGGGCCGGTTCGGGTACCTCAGCCCCGCAATCGAGGACGTCACCGGCTTCACGCCGGAGGAGTTGCAGGGCGAACTCGCCTTCGACTACATCCACGCCGACGACAGGGAGCGCGCCGAGCAGGCGTTCTCGCGGCTGCTGGACGCGCCGGGCGAGACCCACACGGTCGACGTCCGGGTCGCCGCACGGGACGGCAGCTGGCGGCACACCGAACTCCGCGGGACGAACCACCTCGAGGACCCCGCCGTCGAGGGAATCATTATCAATGCGCGCGACGTCACCAGGCGGAAGCGCATCGACAGGCGGCTCCGCCGCGAGCGCGAGCTGATCGAGCGGCTGTTCGAGGTGACGCCCGCGCCGCTGCTGCTGCTGGACGGCGACGGTCGGGTCCGGCGGATGAACGACCGGGCGACGGAGGTGTTCGACGCCGAGCGGTCGACGATGCAGGGTCACTTGCCGGAGGAGTCGTCGGTGTCGTTCCGGGCCGCAAACGGCACGACCATCGCCGACGGCGAGGACCTCTGGGAGGTCGTCTCCCACGCCAAGCGGGCGGTCCACGGCGCGGAATGCGAGGTGTCGCTGCCCGGCGGCGACTACCGCCTGGAGGTCAGCGCCGCGCCGCTGCCGGAGACCGACGAGCGGCTCGTCGTCGCCGCCGTCGAGGCCGTCCGGCCGGCGACCAGCGCCGATGGCAACGCGTAAGCCGGCGGCGCCTCCCGTCCCGGTATGAAGCTCGCACGCGTCGAGACGCCGGCCGGTATCCTCGAGGGCAAGTACGGGGGCGACGGTACCGTCCGCACCGACGAAGGGGCGTTCGGCCCCGAGGAGTACGACCTGTTGCCGCCCTGCGAGCCGTCGGCGTTCTACTGCGTCGGGCGGAACTTCGGCGAGACGGTCGACCGGATGGACTACGAGGTGCCCGAGGAGCCGGACTTCTTCATCAAGCCGCCGGCGTCGCTGCATCCGCCGGAGACGCCGATCCCGTACCCGACGTTCACCGAGGAGCTGACCTACGCCGGCGAACTGGCGGCCGTCATCGGCGAGGAGTGCACGGACGTCGCGGAGTCGGCGGTCGACGACGTCGTCCGCGGCTACACGATACTCAACGACCTGGACTGTCTGGACCAGCAGCGCCGGACGGCCCGGAAGGCCTTCGACGCCTCCGGCCCGCTCGGGCCGGTCGTCGCGACCGACGTCGACCCCGTCGGCCTGGAGATGGAGACCCACATCAACGGCGAGCGCCGCCAGCACGACAACACCGCCAGCATGTTGATCGGGCCGCGAGAGGTCGTCTCCTTCCTCTCCGAGCGGGTGACGCTCCGGCCCGGCGACGTCGTCTCCTTCGGCAGCCCCGCGAATCCGGGGCTCGTGGAGCCCGGCGACGAGATCGAGATCCGCTACGAGGGAATCGGGACGCTGCGGAACGTCGTCGTGTAGTCAACCGATGTCGACGGCGAGCAGGGGCCGGTCGGCCTCCTCGAGCACCCGTTCGGTGGTGCTGCCGAGGTTGAGCCGCTTCTCCCGGCCGGTCCGGCCGTGGGTGCCGAGCACGAGCAGGTCGACGCCGACCCGGTCGGCGTAGGCGAGGATCTCGCGGTGCGGCACCCCCTCCGGGGTGGCCGTGGTCGTCTCGACGCCGGCCTCGCGGGCCCGTCCGGCCAGCCGTCCGGCCGCGGCGGTCGCCTCGTCGGCCAGGTCGGCCCGGACCGACTCCTTCTCGTCGGCGTCGGCCGCGAGGACGACCCGGCGGTCGACGACCGACACCACGTGCAGGGCCGCGCCGTAGGCCTCGGCGGCGCCGACGGCGTGTTCGAGCGCGGTCTCGGCTCCGTCGCTGCCGTCCGTCGGCAGCAGCACGGTGTCGTACATGCAACCGACTCACGGCCGCACCCACTTGAACCGGTCGTGCCACGGCTGCCTCCGGCGCCGGAACTCATATGTTGCCTGGGTGCTACCTAACTTGTCGTGGGAGAAGACCGGAGCATCGAGGACGTCCTCGACACCATCGGCGACGAACACGCCCGTACGGTGCTGGCGGTCATCAGCCGAGAGCCCCGGTCGGCGAAGGAACTCAGCGAGGAGTGTGACCTCTCGCTGCCGACCATCTACCGTCGGCTGGAGATCCTCCAGGAGCACAACCTGGTGACCGAGGAGACGGCCGTCGCCGACGACGGCAACCACTACAACGTCTACGAGTGCAACTTCGACAGCACGGTCATCCAGCTGGAGGACGAGGAGTACAGGGTCCGCATCTACCGCAAGGAGAACATCCCGGACCGGTTCACGCAGCTGTGGGACGACCTCAGCGGCGAGTGACCGCCGTCACCTGGTTTTAATACCCCGCGTAGGGTTGCCGCCACATGGTCGGCGTCCTGCAGGGAATACTCGTCCTGCTGCGGCTGACGCTCTTCGGGCTCTCGCTGGGGCTCACCCTCATCAGCTTCCAGGCGTACTCGAAGCGGCAGAGCGAGCGGCTGCAGTTCGCCTTCATCGGCTTCGCGTTCATCAGCATGGGCGTCGCCGTGACGAACCTGACGACGCAGGTGGCGGTCGGCGGCGGCCTCGGCCGGGAGCTGCTGCTCCTGCAGATGGCCGAAACCGTGCCGTTCATCGTCGGCTTCGTGATGATCTACCTCTCGCTGTACCGCTAGCGCCACGCCTCGATGACGACGGCGCCGGAGCCGCAGAACAGACAGGAGTCGTCGTGCCGGAGCGCGGCGAGCTGGCGGCCGCAGTCCAGACAGTGCAGCAGCTCGCGCCGCCCCGACCGGAGCTCCTCGCGGATGGCGTCGCTCTGCGGGGGGATGGCGTGGTCCGGGCGGCGGAGGTCTCTGTCCTCGGGCACAGTCGCCCTACCGGCCGACGGGGTAAGTACCTCACCCTCCGGTCGGCGCCGACTCATCGCTCGATACGAACCGGACCTACAGGTTCGACCGCGACCGAACGCGTGTATGGCGACCGACCACGCCGCGCCCGTCGAGGCAGAAACCGAGACCGCGGACGCCGACGTCGACGCCGGCGCCGACGCGTACGTCTCCCCGGCGGCCGACTTCCTCGTGCTGTTCGCCGTCTGTTCTGTGGCCCTGCTCGGAGTCGCCGTCGTTATGACCCCCTGACCCGTCGGGCCGTCCGTGGCCGCAGACGAGGCACTCCACGTCGTCGCCGGACGCCAGCGGCTGCTGTGGGCGGCCGCCGTCGTGCTGTACGGGGTCGGCGACACCGTCACGACCTTCTGGGGCCTGTCGACCGGTGGGGTGGCGGAGGCCGGGCCGGTCGCCGCCCCGTTCATCGACACGTACGGCCGGTACGCGCTGGTGGGGGTGAAGGTCGTCGTCTTCGGAGTCTTCTTCGGCGTCTGGCGGCTGCTCCGGGGGCCGGGGCGGGCGGCCGTGCCGGCGGCGCTAATCGTCGTCGGCGCGGCGGTCTCGCTGTGGAACCTGACCGTCATCGTGGGCCGGTGAGGCCCGCGCCGTCACAGTACGGCGCCGACGGCCGCGTAGGCGAGTCCGACCGTGAAGGCCACCAGCAGCACGCCCGTCGTGGCGACGACCACGGGCGAGAGCTGCTCCTCGTTCTCGACGATGTATCCGTCCATGGCCGGGCGGAGGACGGCAGCCGGAAAAAGCGTTGTGTCGCACGGCCGGACGGAAACGTTCATACCTCCGACCTCGCTGTACACGCGTAGATGCCGGAACCGGAACGACGTCGCGACGACGGCCCGACGCTCGTCGTGGTCTGCGGGCTGCCGGGCGTCGGCAAGTCGACCGTCTCGCGGGCCGTCGCCGACCGGCTGGACGCCGCGGTCCTGCGGACCGACGTCGTCCGGAAGGAACTGTTCGACGACCCGGAGTACGCCGCCGCGGAGACGGCGGCCGTCTACGACGCGCTGCTGGCCCGGGCCCGGGAACGGCTCGCCGACGGCCGGGCGGTCGTCCTCGACGGGACGTTCCGGCGCCGGGAGCGACGGACCGAGGCCCGCGACCTCGCGGCGGCGGTCGGCGCGCGGCTCCGGCTCGTCCGCGTCCGGTGTGCGGAGGCGGTCGTCGAGGAGCGCATCGCCGACCGCGAGGGCGTCAGCGACGCCGACCTCGAGGTGTACCGCCGGCTCCGGGACCGGTTCGAGCCCGTCGAGATGGACCACCTCGTCGTGGACAACTCCGGCACCGAGGCGGCGACGCGCCGTCGCGTCGCCGAAGCGTTCTGAGCCCGAGTCCCTGCCCCTCGAGTCGTCCGACCTCGGGCCGACGGAAGGATTAGGCCCCGGCGGGACGACGGGCGACCGTGCACCGGGCGCTCGTCGTCTGTCTGCTCGCCCTCGCCGGCTGCGGTGCTCCGGCCGGACCGGCCGGCACGCCGGCCGGCGACACCGCCACGGGAGAGACCGTCACTCCGGCGCCGGTTCCGTCGCCGACCGCCGGCGACCGGCTCGACGACGTCGACCTCCCGGGGGTCGACGACGGCGTCGTCGACGGAGCGGCGCTGGGGGCGGCACACGCCGATGCCCTCTCCGGGACCTACACCCGGGTCGTGACGCTCCAGATTGAGGCCGACGACGGAACGCTGCTGACGTACCGCGAGAGCCGGGCGGTGTCCGACGGCGCGACCTCGCGCCGGCGGAGCTACCGGGGGCCGGCGACGTCCCGGTTCGTGTCGGGGAACTCGACGGCGACGACGGCGCGGACGGTGCGGTCCGCGGACGACGACGGCACGCGGCGACGGACGTTCGTCGACGGTGACCCCGCACCCGGGAGGCAGGTCGCCGCGCCGGTGGCGGCCGACGACCGGACGATGGTCGCCACCCTCCTCGACGGCGCGGTCGTCTTCGACCGGCCGCGGTCGGCGACGTACCGACTGTCCGCCGACGACGTCTCCGGGGAGGCGGCGCCGGACCTGCTGGCGGCGCCCGAGGCCGGGAGCGTCGACGCGACGGTCCGGCGGACGGGACGGGTCGACCGGGTCGTCGTCCGGTACGACGCGTTGCTGGACGGCCGACGGGTCTCCGTGACGCGGCGGGTGTTCTGGGTCCGGGGTGCCGACTCCCTCGCGCCGACCGGGGAGTGACCGTCGACGCGCCGTTCCGCCCGGGGCCGCACGGCTCGACCGACGCCGCCGGCCGAAGGGATGACGTTCCGCGAGGCTGATACGCCGCCATGGACGAGGTCGACGACGGGCTGTTCGTTGGGACGCCCGACGACGCCGGCGCGGCGGGACCGCTCCGGGAACGCGACGTCTCGACGGTCGTCTCGCTGACGCACGAGCCGCCGGAGGTCCCCGCGGCGGCCGACGTCGACGTCGTGCGCGTCCCGATGACGGACGGTCCGCGGAACGACGTCGCGTTCTTCCGGGAGGCCGTCGGCGCGACGCGGCGTCGCCTGGCGGCCGGCGAGGGAGTGCTCGTGCACTGCTCCGCCGGCGCGTCCCGGAGCCCGGCGGTTGCGGCGACCGCCGTCGCGCTCCGCCGCGATATCGACCTGCGGGCGGCGTTCGAGCAGGTGGCGGACCGCCGGCCGGAGACCGACCCGCACGAGGCGCTGGTCCGGCGAGCGGCGACCGTGTACACCGAATCAGCCTGAGCCGCAGGGGACCGGTCGGGGTTTGCTGGTGCCCGCGTGTGCGGCCGAAAAGAACCGCGCGCCCGTCAGGCGGCCGAGATGCGCCAGGTGGTCGCGGAGGTGTACGACCACTTCTCGATGGCCAGGTCCGGGACCGACCCCTGCAACTGGACGAGGAGGGCACCGATCTCCTTCGGCGAGAGGTCCACGTCGTCGGCGATGAACTTCCCCTTGACGTAGAGGTCCCCGTCGGTCCGGTCGAGTTCGGCCCGCAGATAGCGGGCCAGGCGTTCGGCCTTCGGCGACGCGTACGCGGTTTCGGCGGTCGTGTTCGTGCTCATGGGTATCAGTTGGGGGAGTGGCCGTGGCCGAGGACGGCACAGAGGAGGTTCAGGCCGACGGCGCCGCCGATGACGTCCGGCTGCGGGTCGGCCGCGCCGGCGAGGAGGGCCGCCAGGAGCAGGAGCGGCAGCAGGGCGGCGGTCCAGAAGGCAACGGCCTGGACGCCGCCGACGACGGCGCGTGCGGCGCTGCTGAGCGGGCGGGACGGGTCGAACGTGGGAGGGGTTTCGCTGGCGATCGACATGCGGGCACTCCGTACTCGACGGATGGAGCCCTACCCCCATATAAACGGCAGAGCCTTGCGGTCAGTTCGGCTCCCTTCGCGCCTTTCACGCCCGAAGCGGAGGCCGACCCGGGTCGTAAGCGACGGCCTCTGAGACGTTTAGACGTTTTACGCGGCGCGCTGTTTCTTTGCTGCCGTCACCCCGGGTCTGGTAGGCCGGCTCGGCCGTGGCATCCGGCCCCCCGGCCGTCAGGAGCCGAGCACCTCGAAGATACCGACCGTGCCGCTCACCTCGAAGCCGACCATGAGCAGCGCGGTGTCGGTCGGGCTCTCGGCCCGTGGGACGAATTCGACGCCCTCGGGGCCCCAGTCGCCGGCACGACCGGGGTCGTCGGTCTCGGGATTCTCCTCGGCGTCCGACGCCAGTTCGTCGAACCCGACGGCGTAGTCGCGGTTCACCGTCGTCGAGACGTACTCGGGGCTGGACGGGCGCGTCACGTCGAAGGTCATGATGCCGCTCCCGCGCTCCTGTCCGACGAAAGCGTACGTACGGTCGCCGACGGTCCCGACGGTGATGCTCTCGGTTTCGGGGCCGCTCTCGGTCGTGTTCTGGACGCCGTCGGGGTACTGCTCGGCCTGTATCCGCTCGAAGAGCGAACCGCTGTCGTGGACGAGCTGGAGACCGTCGGCCTCCAGTCGCCAGACCGCGAACGACCGCCCGCCGTAGGCGTAGAGCTGCTCGTACCGGCCGTCGTCGTCGACGTCACCGAGCTCGGTCGTCACCTCGAAGTTGCCGAGATGCTCCGGCTGCTGCAGCTCCTCGACCGTGTCGACGTACGGGTTCCCCGACAGGTCGAAGCTCTCCGGGTCGAGCTCCAGCTCGCCGACGGCGGCCTCCTCGAAGTCCCGCGAGTCGCCCTCGTTCGCCGTCGCGACGTATCGCTGGCCGTCGGCAGTGAACGCGGCGACCGCGTCGGGCTGGTACATGCCACGCACCGGCCAGTTCGCGAGTTCGATCCCGTCGACGTCGCTCGTGTCCAGTTCGTTGCCGGGCAGCGAGAAGTTCTTGAACCCGAGCCCGGAGACGTCGACGATCTCGGCGCCCGGAACGTCGACGGTCGCGATGGCGTTGTTCTCCTGCAACGAGACGAACGCCGTCTCGCCGTCGTCGGTGACGCTCACGAACTCCGGCTCGAAGTCCGTCGACGGGAGCGGATCCTCCACCTCGCCGCTGGCTCCGTACACCCTGACGCCGTCGGCGCGGAGCGCCTCAACCCGGTCGTCGTAGGCCTCGAACCCGAGCATCTCCATGCCGGCGTTCTCCACGCCGGAACGGAGGTCGACGACGCTTATCGACCCCGCCGGGTCGGTCCGCCCGCCGGCGGGTTCGTCGTACGCCGGTTCGCCCTCGTTCGCCGAGAGCGCGAAGGCGCCGTCGGGGGTCAGCGTCACCTTGTCCGGCAACGACCCGACCTCGATGTCGCCGAGAAGTTCGAGCGTGTCCGTCGCGTAGAACGCCAGCCGACCCGGCGGCTGCGTCTCCTCGTGTTCGACGGCGACGCCGACGATCCCGCCGCCGACGTCGACGCTGTTCGCACCGCCGCCGTCCGGAACGTCGGCGGCCGCGTCGAGAACCGCGTCCTGCGCCGGGTTCGACGGCTCCGAGACGTCGAGCACCTCGACCTGCCCGGCCCCGGAGTTGACGACGAAGAGCCGGTCGGTCCGTGCGTCGTGTGCGACGATCTCGGCGCCGCCGTCGAACTCGCCCGTCCGGTACCGCCCGACCCGCCGCAGCCCGCTGACCGGCGCTCCCGTCTCCGGCCGCCGGGTCAGCCCTGCCCGCGCCGCGCCGGCCGCACCGAGAACCCCGGCCAGTTCGAGTATCGTCCGTCGAGAGAGTCTGTGTTCGTCTGCCACAGAGGGAGGCCGCCGAACGGCCGAAAGTAGATTTATATGTTTGGTACGTACGTGACAAAATCTCAACGTCGAGGTCGGTAGGGGACGCGTCGAGCCGACCGCACCGCGCGGGTGCGTGTCGGACGCGCCGACCCGACGTGGACGACCGTGCCGGCGGCGTCGGGTGGTCCGAGGTCGAGAGGTGGTCGCGGCCGTCCGGCAGGAGACGGCCCCCGTGTAGTATCCGC
>JAHENN010000149.1 GCA_018609665.1 Haloarculaceae archaeon
CGCTCGCCGGCGACTGCGGCCACCAGACGTACTCGATGCCGAGCGCCCGGGCGACCGCGTCGGTGTACCGGACGACCGCGAGGAGGCCGAGCCACGACAGCGCGCCGACGGCGGCGGCCGGAACCGGGAGGACGGCGCTCGCGTGCGGGAGCAGCGTGGCCGCCGCGACCGTCGGGACGACGACCGGGGCGGCGACGGCGACCAGAGTGGCCGTCGCGGCGACGAAGACGCCGGTCAGGAGGACGCCGAAGACGGCCAGCACCGCGAGCGAGACGGCGGCGAGCCCGGCCAGCGCCGTCCGCCGACGGAACATGTCCGTGCGTTTGCCGCCGCGGATAATCGGTGTTCCGGCGCGGCCGGCGGCCGTCGTTGGGAGCTGCACAGACACCGGAGCCAGCGATTGCCCACCACGCCAGCAGGGTGGTCAGCGCGACGGCGATCCAGACCGCCTTCAGCGCCGTGTTGATGGTGTGGTTTTGATATCGAATCAACGGTCCTATCCGTCCTAACGGCTGGCTGTCGACGCCCTCGTGAGTCCCAGTAGCCAGCAAAGCAGTACCCAATTACAAATATTTGAAAATACCGACGAGCGTAATTTAGCCGTCGATAATTAATCTGCGTTTAAATTCGTTTGCTTGCGGAGCGAACAGCGGAGAATGATTGACACAATTAAAAATATGAATATCGAGGATGGGACTGATTGCATGGCCGACGACGAGTTTAGAATTAGTGCCGAAGAGCGGGAACGCTTAGTCGCCGAAGACGTAGAGGGGTTCCCTATCGATACGCCGAAATACACCACGTATCTTCTTAATCCTGCAATCAACCTCTCACAATCCAACCGCCCAGAGGTTGTGGGTCAAATGAGCGAAATTATTGAGGAATTCAGGACGAAACACCCGGATGGGACATTTGAGGACTGGATTGAGTTCTATTTTGAGGAGTATGATGGTGAGAGACGGTTGGAAGAAGCTACGGAGAAAGCCGTGCCGATGGTTAGGAAAATGAAGGAGGCGTTTGAGCAGGTTGACGAGGATATGACTCACAACTACCTCCGCGATCTTGTTCTATTCAAAACATACGAAGGGTTCGACATACAGGAAACGATTCTACGAAAACTCAGAGACATATACAACTTGGAGATCGAACGGGCGACTCCAAGTGACGAAAGTAGAGGTATTGACGGGTATGTAGGCGAACAGCCCGTCTCGATAAAGCCTGAAACGTATCCAGAAAATCTGCGAGAAGAGATTGAGGTGCCTATCGTCTATTACGACGAGAACAAGACGAACAAGGCAATGAAAGTTGATATCTCGGAACTGAATGAGGTGATGGGGTGATATAGCAGAGACGAGCAAGTTTCGGTCCCCACCAGTAACTACAAACCCCTATATCAGCATACCGCCGGTATGGAGACTGAACACAGAATCTATGTTGGCAACTCGAACGACCTCTCTCAAATAGATGAGAACGAGGTCGACCTCGTCGTTACGTCTCCACCGTACCCCATGATCGAAATGTGGGATGATTTGTTTTGCTCGATTAATCCCGATATCGGATCTGCTCTCAACAGTGGAGACGGCCGTGGCGCCTTCGACCTGATGCACGAGGAACTGAACAAGACGTGGGACGAAATCAACCGGGTGCTTGTGGACGGCGGTATCGCCTGTATCAACGTCGGCGATGCGACGCGGAAGGTCAAGGATAGCTTCCGAGTCTACCAGAACCACGCTCGCATAACGGAATACTTCGACCGAATGGGATTCGAGCCACTCCCCGATATTCTATGGCGAAAGCCAACCAATTCAGCGGCGAAATTCATGGGGAGCGGGATGCTACCGCCGAACGCTTACGCCACCCTTGAACACGAGTATCTGCTGGTTTTCCGCAACGGGAAAGACAGTCGAGATTTCTCCTCGGGGACGGACGTTCGGTATGAGTCTGCGTACTTCTGGGAGGAGCGCAACGAATGGTTCTCTGACGTATGGGAAGACATCACGGGAACGTTCCAAGAACTAAACAGCACGGATGAAGAATTACGTGACCGTTCGGCGGCATATCCGCTCGAAATACCGTATCGTCTCATCAATATGTACAGTGTTTACGGAGACACGGTTCTCGACCCGTTCTGGGGAACCGGAACCACCTCGCTGGCAGCAATGGTTGCGGGTCGAAACTCTGTCGGCTACGAACTGCAGGAGCAGTTCGTAGACGTGTTTGATGACGCAGTCGGCGAGGTGAAAGAACTCGCATACAGTACCGTCTCGAGGCGAATAGAGCGTCATAAGGAGTTCGTCGAGCAGCGTATCGAGGACGGGAACTCGTTCAAATATGAAGCCGAGAATTATGAGTTTCCTGTGATTACGAAACAGGAGAGGCCACTCCAGCTATACATAATCGATGATATTGAAGAAATTAAAGACGGGTATCAGGTGTCACATATGCCGTACAACGAGTCCACCCCTGTTAATGCCGATACTGGAACTCAGCAGGAGCAGGCCACGCTCAGCGGCCAGTTCGATTAACCGGCGGTGTTCAGCAGAGTGTGATGCCCGATAGCGAACTCATGCGATAGCGTTCGAAGGACACTCGCCGACGAACACCTCCTTTTGGAGGTTTTTTTCACCCGTCGCTCGGTGACACGGAGTTTCTCGGATTCCTCGTTCTCACACAACGAGCTAAGATATGATGCGTGACTTAGCACAAGAAGAGGCCTATGCAGGAATGTATGACCGAATCAGTCAGTAGGTACACCTGCAAAAGTGGTATGTGGTTCGTGCCGGACTGTTCTGCAACAAGCATCGGCACCTCAAAAGCGTTCGCGCCGTTCGGGATGCCGCAACTCGCTGTCGTCCGAAAATTGTAGATTTTCGTAATCACAGAGGATCGAAGATATTCCGAATGACGCTCCTCAGCCCTCGGCCTGTGGTGTCCTCGCGCGGCGGCGCCGCACGAGCGGGTCGAGAGACCGCCGGTCCCTCGCGGCTTGCGTCGCTGGGGCATCGCCGAGCACCGCTCGCCCGTTCAGTCCACCAGAACCGCCCGCCGGAAAGCCGGCCGCCTGGCGGACTGAAAGGGCGAGGCCGGGTCCGGGAAGCACGGCGACGCAAGCACTGCAGCGAACGCAGTGAGCGAAGCGCGCAGCGAGCCGTCGCGAGGCCCCGAGCGAAGCGAGGGGCCTCAGACTGGCGAACGGCGAGCGTCGCGAGCCGTGAGCCGCGCGACCGGAGCCGGCCGAGGGCTTTCGAGGTGGTGATGTCGAGTCGGTAGTCGTCACCACGAACCACATACCCCTTATATTCAGCACACCGCAAATAATACATACAGAAGTTGACAAAATTTCAACCTACCGACCCAGTCTCAACACACTCGTTCAGTTCCATCGCCACACGTACTAACTGCTATCATACTTAAATCGCCGTCCCGCCTCGTCGACCGCGCCGCCCGCGCGGCTCAGAACGCCAGCAGGGCGGTCAGCGAGACGGCGATCCAGACCACCTTCAGCGCCGTGTTGACGGCGACCACCTTCGCGCCGAACTCCGCGCCCCAGATGCCGAACTGGAAGGGGATCGAGCGCTTGAACGTCGAGACGGTGAAGGAGACGATGCCGCCGACGAGCATCGTCGCGACGGCCGTCCGGGCGGTGAAGACGCCGTCGTCGACGAGCGGCGCGATGGTGACGGCGCCGCTGGTGGTGTCGAAGGCGTAGACGACGATCACGGGGACGGCCGCCGCCGGCAGCCCCGTCAGCGCCGCCAGCGGGTCGGCGGCGCCGCCGGTCAGCGCCTCCAGGTCGTAGAAGGCCGTCAGCGCCGCGACCAGCGTGTAGACGACGGCCAACCGCGGCAGGATGTCGCGGCTCTTCGCCAGCCCCGTCCGGGCGGCGTCGCGGAGTTTCTCGCGGGTCGTCGACGGCGGGTCGTCGGCGTCGTCGCTACCGCCGTCGGCACGGACGTCGGCCGCGGCCTCGGGGTCGACGTTGTCCGGGCCGAGCAGGACCGCGCCGGCGACGACGCCGGTGGCGGTGATGGCCAGCGCGATTCCGGCCCGGACGCCGACGTACAGCAGCCCGACGCGGAGCCCGAGAATCGGGATCAGCACGGGCGCGTAGAAGGTGAAGATGTGCTGGACGAAGCCGAAGAACGTGTTGATGGTGACGGCCACGAGCGTCGCGCGGTCGTCGAGCAGTCCGGAGTCGCGGTACTCCGCGAGCATGCCGTAGCCGGCGGTCGTCGAGGCGGCCGTCGTCAGGACGGCGCCGCCGACCTCGTCGGGGAGGTTCGCGGGGCCGGTCAGCGGCCGCGACAGCGCGGCGACGCGGTCGACGGCGCCGAAGGCGACCAGCAGGTCGGCGAGCGCGACGCCGACGGCGATGGCGACGGCGATGGCCGCCACCTGCGGCAGCACCTCGCCGACGACCAGCCCGCCGAGGGAGGGAGCCATCACCCGACCGTTCGGCCCGGACCGTCGAAACCGTTGTGCTCCGGGGCGGCGGACGGCACGCTTTTTACGCCGGTGGGGGTATAGGACTGACGTATGAACGACGATACCACGCCGGTCACGGACCGCCGGGGGCTGCTCGCGTCGGGTGCGACGGGGCTCGCGCTGGTCGCCGGCTGTGTCAGCACGACGGACGACGAGGACGGGGCGGAGACGGAGACCGACACCGACGCCGACGACAACAGCGGCGGCAACGGCGGCGGGGACGAAGGGCCCTACACCATCGGGATGGTCGACTCCCAGACGGGGTCGCTGTCGGCGTTCGGCGAGCGGAACCAGCGCGGCCGGGAACTCGCGCTCGCAGATGTGAACGACGTCGGCATCGACGGCCGCGAACTCGAGATCATCGTCGAGGACTCCACCAGCGGGACGGAGGGCGGCGTCTCGGCCGCCCAGAAGCTCGTGAACCAGGACGGGGTGCCGTTCCTCGTCGGCGCGGTCGGCTCCGGAGTGTCGCTGTCCATCTACGAGAGCGTCGTCCAGAACACCGACGTCGTCCAGCTGAGCCAGAACTCGACCGGGCTGGGGCTGACGGAGTTCCCGGGCCTGCTGCGGATATCGCCGAGCGGCCAAGCGCAGTCGGTCGCGCTGGCGGACATCATCGCCGACGACGGCTACGACCAGGTGGCCGTCACGTTCGTCAACGACGACTTCGGGCAGACGCTGACCGACGCCTTCGTCGAGGCCTACGACGGCGAGGTCGTCTACAACAGTCCCCACGACCGGGACCAGCAGTCCTACTCGAGCGTCGTCGCGGAGATGAACGACTCCGGCGCCGACGCGTGGCTGTTCAACACCTACCAGGACGTGTTCATCTCGATGGTGAACGAGGTGTTCTCCGCCGGCTACGAGGCGCAGTTCTACGGCACCGACTCGACGCAGGGGTCGGACGTCCTCGAGCAGACGCCGGAGGGGAGCATGGAGGGGATGAAGATCGCGCTCCCGTCGGCGCCGGTCGACCAGGAGAACTACCAGTCGTTCGCCTCGCGGTTCGAATCGGAGTACGGCCAGTCGCCGACGACGTGGGCGGCGTTCACCTACGACGCCGTCGTCACGGCGGCGCTGTCCGTCCAGGCGGCCGACGAGTTCACCGGCGCCGCCCTCGGAGAGGTCGTCCGCGACGTGACGCGTCCGGAGGGCGAGCAGGTGACCAGCTTCGAGGCCGCAAGCGAGATCCTCGCCGACGGCGGCGGCCCGAGCGACGTCGACTACCAGGGCGTCAGCGGGCCGATCGACCTCGACGAGAACGGCGACCCCGTGGGGTTCCTCCAGATACTCGAAGTCGACGACCACGAGTACGCCGAGGCCGGCTTCATCGAGGGCTGACTGCCGATGGCCGCTCTCGGGCTGTTCGCCAACGGGCTGGTGTTCAGCAGCATCATCGTGCTCGGGAGCATCGGCCTGTCGCTCGTCTACGGCATCGCCGACTTCGCCAACTTCGCCCACGGCGACACGATGACCGTCGGTGCCTACGCCGCCCTGGTGACGCTCGGCGCCCTGGGTAGCGTCGGCCCGTCGCTGTTCGGCCTCCCGGCGGCCTTCTTTCTCGCGCTGTGTGCCGGCTTCGTCGTCGCGGCCCTGGTGGCCGTCGCGACGGAGAAGCTCGTCTACGAGCCGCTCGAGATCGGGTCGATCGGCCTTCTCATCACCTCCATCGGCGTCGCGTTCATCTACCGCGGGCTGGTCCAGATGGTCTTCTCCGCCGAGTCCGCCCGGTACGAGGTCCGACAGCTCCGTCCCATCGAGGCGCTGATTCCCTACGGCGTCCGGGTGACCTACCACGACGTCGTCATCGTCGTCACGTCCGTCGTCCTCGTGGGGACTCTCCACGTCCTGCTGCGGTACACGGACCTCGGCCGGAAGATGCGCGCGATGGCGGACAACCCGGAGCTGGCCCGCGTCAGCGGCATCCGCACCGACCGGATCCGGCTCGTCACGTGGGTGGTCGGCGGCGGCCTCGCGGGCGTCGGAGGCGTCTTCCTCGGGCTGTTCAACCGGCTGAGCCCCCGGATGGGCTTCAACCTGCTTCTGCTCGTCTTCGCGGCGGTCATCCTCGGCGGCATCGGCTCCGTCTACGGGGCGATGCTCGGCGGCCTCCTCATCGGGATGGTCCACGAGGCGATGCCGTTGCTGTCCGATCTCGGGACGCTGCTCCCGCTGGTCCCCGACGCCGTCGGGATTCCGGTCGGCATCGAGTACGCCGAGGCGGTCGCCTTCGTCATCATGGTCGCGGTGCTGCTCGTCCGGCCGACCGGCATCGCCGGGGAGGGCGGCTGAGATGGTCGACATCGACGTCGACGCCGGCCCGCTGGGCGAGATGACGGCCACGGAGCAGGGCGTGACGGCCGTCGTCGTCGCCTTCGGCGCGGTGCTGCTGTTCGGGCTGCTGTCGGGCCGGCTTGCCCCGACGTACTTCCTGTTCCTCGTCGGGCTCGCCGGCATGTACGCGCTGCTGTCGCTGGGGCTGAACTCCCAGTGGGGGTTCACCGGACTCATCAACTTCAGCGTCGCCGCCTTCTTCGGCATCGGGGCCTACGGCGCGGCGCTGACGACGGCGAGCAGTTCGCCGGTCGCCGGCGGCTTCAACCCGGCCTACGGGCTGGTCGTCGCGCTCGTGGCGGCGACGGTCCTGGCGCTGTTCATCGGGCTGCCGACGCTGCGGCTCCGGGCGGACTACCTCGCCATCGCCTCCCTGGGGCTGGCCGAGGTCGTCCGCCGGGTCGTCCTCAACGAGCGGCGCTGGACGAACGGGAACCTCGGCGTCCGGGGCATCCCCGGATTCTTCGACGGCTGGCCCGTCCTCTCGACGTTCCCGGAGGCGATACCCGGGCTCCGGATCGCCGTCCCGCTCGGCGCGACCGTCGAACTCGGGGAGCCGTTCTACCGGATGCTGCTGAACGTCCTGCTCGTGACCGTCTTCGTGGTCGGGAGCTACCTCCTGCTCTCGCGGGTCCACCGGTCGCCGTGGGGGCGGGTGCTCCGGACCATCCGCGCCGACGAGGACCTCGCCCGCGCGCTCGGCAAGAACACCTACCGGTTCAAGCTGCAGGCGTTCGTCCTCGGCAGCCTCGTGATGGCGCTCGCCGGGGTGTTCTACGCCCACCTCAACCTCTTCGTCAGCCCGGCGACGCTCGAGCCGATCACGACGTTCTACGTCTGGGTGGCGGTCATCCTCGGCGGCACCGGCTCGACGCGCGGGGCGGTGTTCGGCGGCGTCGTCGTCGTCGTTCTCCGGGAGGGGACGCGCGGGCTCGCCGGGCTCGAGGGGATTCCCCTCGACGCCCCGTCCCTCCGGCTCGTCCTCATCGGCCTGCTCATCGTCCTCCTGATGCGGTTCCGGCCGCAGGGGGTTCTCCCGCCCCAGCGGGAGCTCATCTGGCCGGATGTCGTCGACGAGGCGCCGGACCGCCCCGAGACCGGCGTCCGCGAGGCCCGGGGGGACGGCGATGACTGATACCGTCCTCCGCGTCGAGAACCTCCGCAAGGAGTTCGGCGGGCTCGTCGCCGCCGACGACGCGACGTTCGGCGTCGAGCGCGGCACCATCACCGCGCTCATCGGGCCGAACGGCGCCGGCAAGTCGACGATCTTCAACCTCGTCTCCGGCTTCTACGAGCCCGACGCCGGCCGCGTCGAGGTCGACGGCGTCGACGTCACCGGCCTCGAGCCGTACGAGGTGGCCGACCACGGCCTCATCCGGACGTTCCAGACGCCCCGCAAGCTGGAGGGCATGACGGTCCGGGAGGCGATGCTCGTTGGCCCGCAGGACCAGCCCGGCGAGTCGTTCCTGCGGCTGTTCACCGCGCCGGGCGCCGTCGCCGCGGCCGAAGAGCGGAACCTCGCCGACGCCGAGCGGATGCTCGAGCGCTTCGAGATCGACCACCTGGCGACCCAGCCGGCGACGGACATCTCCGGCGGGCAGACGAAGCTGGTCGAGCTGGCCCGCGCGATGCTGGCCGAGCCGGAGATACTCCTGCTCGACGAGCCCGCCGCCGGCGTCAACCCGACGCTCCGCAACGAGCTCGTCGCCCAGATCCGCCGGCTCAACGAGGCCGGCACGACCTGTCTGCTCATCGAACACGACATGGAGTTCGTGATGGAGCTGGCGGACCCGGTGGTCGTCCTCGACCGGGGGAGCGTCCTCACGCAGGGCCCGCCCGAGACGGTCCAGGGCGACGACCGCGTCATCGAGGCGTACCTCGGGGGTGGGGCGTGAACGACGACCCCGTTCTCGAGCTGGTCGACGTCGACGGCGGCTACGGCGAGGTGCAGGTGCTCGAGGACCTCTCGCTGCGCCTGGAGGCCGGCGAAATCGTCTGTCTCATCGGGCCGAACGGCGCCGGCAAGTCGACCGTCCTCAAGACGGCCTTCGGGCTGCTGACGCCGTGGACGGGGGCGGTCCGCTACCACGGCGAGGACATCGCCGGCACCGCGCCGGAGGACGTCGTCCGGAAGGGGATCGGCTACGTCCCGCAGACCGACAACGTGTTCGGCTCGCTCACCGTCGAGGAGAACCTCCGGATGGGCGGCGTCGCCCGCGAGGACGACCGCCTCGAAGGGGTCGTCGAGGAGCTGTACGACCGGTTCGACGTCCTCCGGGAGAAGCGGACGGCGAAGGCCAGGGGGCTCTCGGGCGGCCAGCAGCAGGTGCTGGCGTTCGCCCGCGCGCTCGTCACCGAACCGGACGTCCTGCTCGTCGACGAGCCGTCCGCGGGGCTGGCGCCGAACACCGCCGACGAGGTGTTCGCCGACGTCGAGGCGGTCAACGCGATGGACACGGCCATCCTGATGGTCGAGCAGAACGCGACGAAGGGCCTGGAGATCTCCGACCGCGGCTACGTCCTTGACCAGGGGACCGTCGCCTACGAGGGCGACGCCGACGGCCTGCTGGACGACCCGGAGGTGTCGGAGCTGTACCTCGGCGGCTGACCGTTCAGCGGGCGGCGTCCAGGTCGGCGGCGGCGACCGCGACGGCGTCGTCGGCGGCGTCGACCGTCCCGAGGAAGCTGACGAACCCGTGGACCATCGCCCCGTACCGCTCGTGGGTGACCGCCACCCCGTCGGCCGACAGCGCCGCCGCGAGGGCGTCGCCCTCGTCGCGGAGCGGGTCGAGCCCCGCCGTGACGACCGTCGCCGGCGGCAGCCCCGACAGGTCGTCGCAGAGTAGCGGCGCGAGGTACTCGTTGCGGTGGTGGGCCGCCGACGGGACGTACTGGTCGTCGAACCACTCGATGGTATCCCGCTGGAGGAAACCGCCCTCGGCGTTCGTCTCGCGGCTCTCGTGGCGCTCGAACGGCGACCCGCAGACGGGGTAGTAGAGCATCTGGTGGGCGAGGTCGGGGCCGGTCGCGTCGGTCGTGACGTCCCGCTCGACGTCCCGCGCCAGCAGCGAGACGCCGGTCGAGAGGTTCGCGCCGGCGCTGTCGCCGCCGACCGCGACGGTGCCGTCGCCGCCGACCGCCGCCGGGTTCGCGGCGACCCACTCGACGGCGGCGTAGGCGTCCTCCAGCGCCGCCGGGAAGGGGTGTTCCGGCGCCAGCCGGTAGTCGACGGAGACGACCGTCCAGCCGCTCTCCGTCGCCAGCCGCTGGCAGACGTTGTCGTGGGTGTCGAGCCCGCCGACGACGAAGCCGCCGCCGTGGAGGTAGACGAGGGTCGGCCGGTCGCCCTCGCCGGGCCGGTAGACCCGGGCGTCGAGGTCGCCGTCGGCGCCGGGGACGGTCGTGTCGTACTGCTCGTGGACCTCGAACGACGGCGTGAACGTCGCCAGGGCGTCGAACTGCTCGCGGGCGAGTTCGACGCCGACGTCCTCCGGGTTCGGGGTCTCCTCGAGCATCTCGAGGATGGGCCGCAGCTGCGGGTGGGGTTCCTCCGCCATGCCGGCCGGTGGGCCGCCGGCGACTTGAGCCTACCCTCCGTCACACCCGGTCGCCGAAGAGCCCGCCCTCGACGGTCAGCCCCTCGTCGCCGTCACCGGGGTCGTCGGGGTCCTCGGGGTCGTCCGGCCGGCCCCGGAGTCGGAACTCGGCGGCGCCGACGGCCGCCAGCAGCACCGCGAGCGTCGGCCAGACGCCGAGCAGCAGCGCGACGACGAGTTCCGTTCCCTCGGCGACGGCGGGCTGGACGAAGGCGAGGTCGACGAGCAGGTACGCGAGGAGGCCGGCGCCGGGCGCCAGCAGGCCGAACCGGCGGTTCAGCGCCACCGGCAGGCCGACGAGCACGAGCGAGACGCCGAGGACGTACCAGAGCGTGACCGCGAGGTCGACCGGCGGCGGCACCGTCGCCGGGACGCCGGTGTCGATGCGCCACAGCGGCAGGACGGCCCGGACGGCGAAGACCCCGGCGTAGACGACGGCGGCCATCACGCCGACGGACAGCGCCCGCAGCCCCGCGGCCGACGGCGGGGTCGCGAGCCGCCCGAGTCGGGCCCGGACCAGCGTCTCCGCCAGCGCGACGACGACCACGAACGGCCCGGCGACGAGGACGCCGACCACGGCCACCCCGGCGCGCCACCCGAGGAGAGCCGGCAGGGCGGCGAAGCCGGCGAGGACGATTCCCGGCGCGACGACCCGGTACCGGAGCGCCAGCAGCGCCGCGCCGGCGCTGAGACCGAACGGGGCCGCCACGAGCGCCGCGTACAGCAGCAGCGTCGCCGGCACGAGCGGGACGGCCGGCGGGCGGACCACGTCGGTCGCGACCCCGTAGCCGACGGCGACGGCAGCGGCGACGACCCCGACCGCGAGGCTCCGGCGGATGTCCCTCTGCATGTCCGGTCCGTCGACCGGCGGGGAGATAAACGCCGCGTCGCCGCGCGGCCCGGACGGGCCGGCGCCGCGTGGGAGCCGCCGAACCCGCGTGTTTTTGCCGCCGCCCCGTCTACGCCCGGAGCATGAGAGCCCTCACGCTCGGTCCCGAGGGGACCTACTCACACCGTGCGACGAACGCGGTCGCCGACGAGGTGGACTTCGTGGAGTCGGTGACCGGCATCGTCGAGGGGGTCGCACGCGGCGAGTACGACCGCGGCGTCGTCCCCATCGAAAACAGCATCGAGGGCTCGGTGACGGAGTCGCTGGACGCGCTGGCCGACCGGAACGTCGCCGTCGTCCGGGAGATCGTCACGCCGATCCAGCACGCGCTGCTGGCGCAGACCGGCGAGTTCGAGGCCGTCCTCAGCCACCCGCAGGCGCTGGCGCAGTGCCGGGACTACCTCGGCCGGGAGTACCCCAGCGTGCGGACGGAGGCAGTCGCCTCGACGGCCCGCGGCGTCGAGCGCGCCCGCGAGGACGACTCGGTGGCCGCCATCGGCCACCCGGCGACGGCCGGCGCCGACCTCCAGGTGCTGGCCCGCGACATCCAGGACAGCACCTCCAACGCCACCCGGTTCGTCGTCCTCGGCCCGGAGACGGAGCGCTCCGACGCCGGCGGGAAGACGTCGGTCGTCGTCTACCCCAACACCAATTACCCGGGGCTGCTGCTGGAGATGCTGGGGCCGTTCGCCGACCGCGACATCAACCTCTCGCGGGTCGAGTCCCGCCCCAGCGGCAAGCGGCTCGGCGACTACGTCTTCCACTTCGACTTCGCGGCCGGGCTCTACGAGCAGCGGGCACAGGCGGCCGTCGACGAACTGCGCGACATCGCCGCCGACGGCTGGGTCCGGGTGCTCGGCTCCTACGACACCGAGCACGTGTTGTAGCGCGAGCACCGCGACATCGGTCGACGAACGCGGGCACGACCCCAGGGACGCCGTCGACGGCGTCTACTCCGGCTTCAGGCCGGCGCCCTGCACGCGCATGACGGCCTCGGCGTCGGGGAGGTTCGGGGCGTCGACGAGCTTGACGATGCGCTTGTCCTGCTTGGACTTCCGGAGGTACATCCGGAACGTGGACTTGTGGCCGAGGATGTTGCCGCCGATGGGCTTGGTGGGGTCGCCGAAGAACGCGTCGGGGTTCGACTGGACCTGATTGGTGACGACGACCGCCGAGTTGTAGAGGTTGCCGACCCGGTCGATGTCGTGGAGGTGCTTGTTGAGCTTCTGCTGGCGGTCGGCCAGCTCGCCGCGGCCGACGTACTCCGCCCGGAAGTGTGCGGTCAGAGAGTCGACACAGAGCAGCCGGACCGGGTAATCGTCCTCCTCGTACTCGGTGGCGATCTCCTGGGCCTTCTCGGCCAGCAGGATCTGGTGGTCGGAGTTGAACGCCTTCGCGACGTGGATTCTGTCGAGGAACGTCTGGACGAGTTCGTCCATCGCCTCCTCGTCGTCGGGGTCGCCGTCGATCTCCCGTTCCTCCATGGTCGCCTCGATGACGTCGTCCGAGAGGCCGTTGACCATCTCGTCGATCCGCTCGGGGCGGAAGGTGTCCTCGCTGTCGACGAAGATGCAGCGGCCGTGGAGCCCGCCCTGCTCCCTGGGAAGCTGGACGTTCACCGCCAGCTGGTGGGTCACCTGGGACTTGCCGGCGCCGAACTCGCCGTACACCTCGGTGATGGACTGGGTCTCGACGCCGCCGCCGAGCATCTCGTCGATCTCCGGGACGAGGAACTCCAGCTTGCCGATCTGCTCGCGGCGCTCGAGGACGTCGGTACCGGTCTCGAAGCCGCCCACGTCGGCCGCCTCGCGGGCGGCCTGGATGATGTCGTGGGCGCTGGACTCGCCGACGTCGGCGGTGTTGGAGAGCTCGCCCGGGCTGGCGACGGCGATGCTCTGGAACGTGTCGTAGCCGTTGTCTCGGAGCTTCTCGGCGGTCGCCGGGCCGACGCCCGACAGGTCTTCGAGGTCTGCCGTTGCTGCCATGTACGAGGGTGTGGCCGCCCGGTACATAAAGCCTCGTTAACAGCTTGGTGGAAGTGAAACCGCGGAACGGGAACGACCCGCCGGTGCGACCCGGACGAACGTTCAGACCGGAGGCGTCAGCCCCACGGGTGGTCGTCGCCCTCCGGCCACAGCGGATACCAGTACTCGGTGTCGTCCTCGACGGTCAGTTCGCCGTCGAGGACGCTGTCGAGCTTGAACTCCGTCTGCGTGTCCCGCTCCCGTCGTCCCGACGGCACGAACGGGTAGTACGCTCCCCGGCGGAACGAGTACACCCAGTATGCGGTCCGGCCGTCCCGCTCGAAGGCGAACAGCGCCGCCAGCAGCCTGGAGCCGAACCCCTCCTCGACGAGCGTGTCGGCCGCGAAGTGGACGCTCGTGACCAGGTCCTCGAACTCGGGGTCGTGCAGGACGACCCAGTGGTAGCCGTGGGCGTCCTCGACGAAGTCGGCGGTCGTGCCGGTCTCGACCTCGCCGCGGTCGAGGATTGCCTCCACCCGCTCGCGCGCCCGCCGGAAGGCGGTGCTGTCGACGTCGGCGAAGCAGAGCGCCGCGTCGCCGGTCGGCGCGAAATCCAGCTCCGCCTCCATCGTCAGGTACGCCGTCGACATCCCGAACAGGTCCTCCGGGTCGGCCTCGCGGGTCGCGCCGGCCTCCGCGCTCAGCCCGAGAGCCTGCCGGATCGTATCGAAGACACCCATCGTCGGTACTCCGCGCTCGTCGCCTTTCAAACTGGGGCCGACGGTTTATCTGGGAGAGCGCGGCCAGCCCCGCCGTGACCTGAACTCGGCCGGCGCCCCGCCGGGGCGGGTGCGCGGAACACGGGCGCCGGACGGCCGTTCCGCCTGCTCGCTACACCTCGACACCGTGGTCCTCGAGCAGCGTCTCAAACTCCGACTCCCCGAGCGTCGGGACGTCGTTGGCCTCGGCGTCCTCGCGCTTGCTCCGGCCGGGGTCGTCGCCGACGACGAGGTAGTCGGTGTTGCCCGAGACGCTCGAGGTCGCCGAGCCGCCGTTGGCCTCGACCAGCTCCCGGGCCTCCTCGCGGGTGCGGCCCGACAGCGAGCCGGTGAAGACGAACGTCAGTCCCTCCAGGGCGTCGCCCGCCGTCTCGACGGTCTGCGGCTCGACGCCGTGGTCGCGGAGCCGCTCGACGACCGTGCGGTTCCGCTCGCTGTCGAAGAACTCCCGGACCTCCTCGGCGACCGTCTCGCCGATTCCGTCGACGGCCTGTAGCTCCTCGACGTCGGCCGTCGTGACCGCCTCGAGCGTCCCGAACTGTCGCGCGAGGTCGGCTGCCACCGTCGGCCCCACCTCCGGGACGCCGAGCGCCGACAGGAAGTCCGAAAGCGGCGGCTCCGTGGAGGCTTCCAGCTCCGCCAGCAGGTTCTCGGCGCTGGTCTCGCCCCACCCCTCCAGCGCCGCCAGCTCCTCGGCGTCCAGCTCGTAGAGGTCCGGCAGCGACTCGACGAGGCCGGCCTCGAGCAGCTGGTCGACGGCCTTCTCGCCGAGCCCCTCGATGTCCAGGCCGGTCCGGGAGGCGTAGTGCTGGACCGCCCGCCGCAGCTGTGCCGGACAGGCGACTCCGCCGGTGCAGAACGCCATCGGCCCGTCGCGCTCGACGGGGCTCTCGCAGACCGGACACCGGTCGGGGAACGCGAAGTGGCCGTCGCCGTCGTGCTCGACGACCGCCTCGATGTAGGGGATGACGTCGCCGGCGCGCTTCAGCCGGACCCGGTCGCCGACGTCCACCCCCAGCTCCTCGATCTGCTCGGGGTTGTGCAGCGTCGCCCGCGACACCTCGACGCCGGCCACCTCGACGGGGTCCAGGAGCGCGACCGGCGTGAGCCGGCCCGTCCGCCCGACCTGCACCACGACGTCCCGGACGGTCGTCTCCTCGGTACGGGCGGGGAACTTGTAGGCGACGGCCCACCGCGGCGCCCGGGAGGTGGCGCCCAGCGTCTCGCAGGCGTCCAGGCGGTCGACCTTGACGACGACGCCGTCGATCTCGTAGTCGAGGTCGTCCCGGCGCGCCAGCATCTCCTCGCGGAACGCGACGGCGCCGTCGACGTCGTCGACGCGGCGGGCGTGCTCGTCGACGTGGAACCCCCACTCGGCGACGGTCTCGCGCCGCCAGTGGTGTGTCTCGAAGCCGTAGCCGCCGTCGTCGAGGACGTCGAAGACGAAGCAGTCCAGCGGCCGCTCGGCGGTGACGGAGGGGTCGAGCTGCCGGAGCGTCCCCGCCGCCGCGTTCCGGGGATTGGCGAAGGGGTCGTCGCCGCGCTCGATCCGCTCGCGGTTGTACGCCTGGAACGCCGCCCGCGGCATGAACACCTCCCCGCGGACCGCCAGGAAGTCGGGGTGGCCGCCGCGGAGCTCCAGCGGCACCGACCGGATGGTCCGGACGTTCTCCGTCACATCGTCGCCGTACTCCCCGTCGCCGCGCGTGGCCGCCCGCGCCAGTTCGCCGTCCTCGTAGACGAGTTCGACCGACAGCCCGTCGAACTTCGGTTCACAGAGGTAGTCGACGGGCCCGTCGTCGCCGGCCGCCGCCAGCCGCTCGCGGACCCGCTCGTCGAAGGCCCGGACCCCGCTCGCCTCGTCGGCGGAGTCGATCGACAGCATCGGGGCGACGTGCTCGACGGTCTCCAGTTCCTCGACCGGCTCGCCGCCGACGCGCCGGGTCGGGCTGGTCTCCGAGCGGCGGTCGAAGACCTCCTCGAGCGTCTCCAGGCGGTCGAACAGCGCGTCGTACGTCCGGTCGGGGATCACCGGGTCCGCCTCCTGGTAGTAGCGGTGGTCGTGGTACCGTATCGCCTCCCGCAGCCGCTCGATCTGCTCGGCGGCGGCCGCCTCGTCGAGTTCCTCGACCGGCTCGAACTCCAGCGGCGGGTCGCGAACGTACGGGTTGTCCTCCGGCTCGTCCATCGACGGCAACTCGGCGCCCGCCGGCAAAAAACCGGGCGAATCCCCGTCGCGGCGGCTACAGCCCCGCGACGTCCTCGATGGCGTCGGTGAGCGCGCGGATGCTCTCGACGGTGTGTTCGCCCATGTGGCCGATCCGGAACGACTCCTCGCTCAGCCGGCCGTAGCCGCTCGAGAATGCCATGTCGTACTCCTCGGAGACGGCCTCCACGGTCGCGGCGACATCGATGTCGCGGGTGTTCTCGACGCAGGTCACCGTCCGGGACTCGTGGCCCTCCGCAGGGAAGGTGTCGAAGTGCTCGCGGGCCCACCCGCGGGTGTACTCGGCCATCTCGCGGTGGCGCCGGTCGCGGGCCTCGTGGCCCTCCTCGAGCATGTGCTTCATCTGCTCGCGATAGGCCAACATCAGCGGGATGGCGGGCGTCGAGTGGGTCTGGCCCTTCCGGTCGTAGTAGTCCAGACACCGCTGGAAGCCGCCGTACCACGACGCGGAGTCCTTCTGGAGTTCCCGCTCGTAGGCGGCCTCGCTGACGGTGCAGACGGCGAGGCCGGGCGGCATGGCGAAGGCCTTCTGCGTCGAGGTGAAGATGCAGTCGATGTTGTGGCCCTCGATGTCGACGTAGTCGCCGCCGAGACAGGAGATGGCGTCGACGACGAAGTACGTGTCCGGGTAGTCGCCCAGCAGGTCGCCGACCTCCTCGACGGGGTTGCGGACGCCCGTCGAGGTCTCGTTCATCACCATCCCGACGGCGTCGTAGTCGCCGGCCTCCAGCGCGTCGCGGACGTCGTCGGGCCGGACCGGCTGGCCCCACTCGTACTCGATGCGGTCGACGGTCTTGCCGAGCCGCTCGGCGACGTTGGCCTGCCGCTCGCTGAAGGCGCCGCTCGTCGGGACGAGCATCCGGTCGTCGACGAGGTTCAGCGTCGTCGCCTCCCAGAACTCCGTCCCCGAGGCCGTCAGGACGACGACGTCCTGGTCGGTGTCGAGGAACTCCTTCGTGTCCTCGACGATGGTCGTGTAGAGGTCGGTCATCCGGTCCATCCGGTGGCCGAACGTCGGCTCGCACATCGCCTCGATGACCTCCTCGCGGACCTCGGTCGGCCCCGGGAGGTACAGCGTCTTGTCGGGATAGTCGCCCGTGTACTCTCGTTTCTCTGTCACCGAACCACCTGGTACGACGACCCTCTCGGCGAGCGGTCATGGGAGTTTTGATACCGCCGCCCTCGCGCGGCCGACCGGAACCTATTTTTGCGCCGGAGAGCACGGGAAACCATGGTCGGACACCGGCTCGCCCACCTCGGCGGCACCCAGGCACTCGTCCTCGCGGCGGTCGCCGTCGCGGCCGGGGCGTCGCTCGGCTGGTCGCTGCTCGGGCTGCCGGGGCCGCTCGGCGCCGTCTTCCTCGCCAGCCTGGCCGTCGCCGCCGTCCTCGGGTGGCCGGCCGTCGAGGCGGTCTACCCCGAGACCGCCGACGACCGGGGATGAGTCACTCCGGGTTGCCGAACGTCGTGGTCGGGTCCGGGACGACCCGCACCAGCACCGGGAGCGCGGCGACGACGACGAGCGCCTCCAGCCCGCCGGCGACGAGAAACGCCGCCAGGAAGCCGAACCGGTCGGCGACGGCGCCGCCGACGAGGACGCCGCCGAGGAAGCCGAGGCTGCCGAAGACGTTGAACCCGCCCATCGCGGCGCCGCGCTCGCCCGCGGCGGCCATGTCGGTGACCAGCGCCATCGTCGCCGGCGCCACCAGCGCCCCGAGGACGCCGACGACGACCATCCCGGCGGCGGCGACGGCGGCCGTCGGCGCGAGCCCGACCCCGACGACCGCCAGCCCGTAGCCGACCGACCCGGCGACGATGGGGACGACGCGGCCGACGCGGTC
>JAHENN010000150.1 GCA_018609665.1 Haloarculaceae archaeon
CGACCGGCGCCGCCGAGCCCGCCGAGGCCGCCGGGCCGGCCGACGACGAGCCCGAGGCCGTCTCCGTCGAGACGGTCAGCGGCATCGGCCCCGCCTACGCCGAGCGGCTGGAGACGGCGGGCGTCGAGACCGTCGGCGACCTGCTGGCGGCCGACCCCGAGGAGCTCGCCGACGGGACGGACATCTCGGCCAAGCGAATCGGCCGCTGGCAGGACCGCGCCGAGGGGTCCTGAACCGCAAGACCGTTATCGGTCGGCCGCCATGTTACGGTAATGCGTGTGGTCACCGACAGGGCCGCCTTCCGGGAGGCGGCCGCCGCGGCCCCGCCCGACGCCCGGGTGCCGGTCGAGCTCCGGGTCGAGGTCGCCGACCCGTTCGAGGCCTACCGCCGGGCCCGCAGCGGCGACGGCGACGACGTCTTCCTCGAGACGACCGGCGGCCAGTCCGGCTGGGGCTACTTCGCGACCGACGCCGTCGAGCGGGTGACCGTCTCCCCCGACGCCGACTCCCGTGGAGAGGGTTCGCCGTCGCTGGACGCCCTGGCGGGGCTCCTCGACGGCGAGCGGCTCCACCGCGGCGACTGCGACGTGCCGTACCCCTGCGGGGCGTTCGGCTGGCTCTCATACGACGTCGCCCGCGAGCTCGAGGACCTCCCGGCGACGACCGACGACGACCGCGGGCTGCCGCGGCTCCAGGTGGCGGCGTACGACCGGGTCGCCGCCTGGGAGGAGCCGTGGACCGCCGGGACGACGCTGCGGGTGACGGCGTGTCCCCGGCTCGACGACCACGAGTCGGTCGACGCCGCCTACGACCGCGGCATCGCCCGCGCCCGCGACCTCGTCGCCCGGGCGGCCGCCGGCGACCGGTCGGTCGGCCGCGGCGAGACCGAGGCGGGGCCGGCGACGTTCACCACGGAGTGCGGCCGCACGGAGTTCGCCGACCGGGTGCGGACGGTCAAGGAGTACATCCGCGACGGCGACACCTTCCAGGCGAACGTCTCCCAGCGGCTGTCGGCGCCGGCGACCGTCCACCCCGTCGAGGCCTACGCCGCCCTCCGGCGGGTGAACCCCGCGCCGTACTCGGCGCTCGTGGAGTTCCCCGGCGTCGACCTCGTCAGCGCCAGCCCGGAGCTCCTGCTCGACGTCGACGGCGACCGGCTCGTCACCGAGCCCATCGCCGGCACGCGCCCCCGCGGCGAGACGCCGGCGGCCGACGAGGCGCTGGAGGCCGACCTCCTGTCCGACGAGAAGGAACGGGCCGAACACGCGATGCTGGTCGACCTCGAGCGGAACGACCTCGGGAAGGTCAGCGAGTACGGCAGCGTCGACGTCGCCGAGTACCGCCGCGTCGACCGCTACGCCGAGGTGATGCACCTCGTCAGCCTGGTCGAGGGCCGCCGCCGCGAGGGGTGTTCCGTCGCCGACGCCGTCGCCGCGGTCTTCCCCGGCGGCACCATCACCGGCGCGCCGAAGCCCCGGACGATGGAGATCATCGACGAGGTCGAGGCGACCCGCCGGGGGCCGTACACCGGCTCTGTCGGCGTCTTCGGCTTCGACGACCGGGCGACGCTCAACATCACCATCCGGACGCTCGTCAGACACGACGACACCTACCACCTGCGGGTCGGCGCCGGCGTCGTCCACGACTCCGACCCCGAGGCGGAGTTCGAGGAGACACTCGACAAGGGCCGGGCGCTGGTCGACGCCGTCGACGCCGCCCTCGAGGACCGCAGCCTCGCCCTGGAGGCGCTGGAGCGATGACCGGGCCGCAGGTGCTCGTCGTCGACAACTACGACTCGTTCGTCTACAACCTCGTCCAGTACGTCGGCACCCACGCCGACGTCGTCGTCCGGCGCAACGACGCCGTCGACGCCGCCGACGTCCGCGAGCTGGACCCCGACGGCATCGTCGTCTCGCCCGGCCCGGGCACCCCCCAGGAGGCCGGCGTCTCGATGGCCGTCTTCGAGGAGCTGTCGTATCCGACGCTGGGGGTCTGTCTCGGCCACCAGGCGCTGTGTGCCGCCAACGGCGCGCCGGTCGAGCACGCCCCCGAGGTCGTCCACGGCAAGCCGTCGACGGTGCGCCACGACGGCAACGGCGTCTTCCGCGGCCTGCCGGAGCGGTTCGAGGTCGGCCGCTACCACTCCCTTTCGGTCGACCGGGAGGCGCTGCCGGCGCCGCTCGTCGAGACCGCCCGCACCGACGACGACGACGTCCTCATGGGCGTCCGGCACCGCCGGAAGCCGCACGTCGGCGTCCAGTTCCACCCCGAGAGCATCCTCACCGACGCCGGTGAGCGCATGGTCGAGCGCTTCTGTCGACAGTGCAGTACCACCTGAACGGCGAGCTGGTGCCCCGCGAGGAGGCGACCGTCAGCGTCGACGACCGGGGGTTCCGCTACGGGGACGCGGTCTTCGAGACGTGCCGGGCCTACGGCGGCGAGGTGTACGCCTGGGACCGCCACGTCGACCGGCTCCAGGAGGGGTGTGAGACGCTCGGCATGGCCGGGGCGGCCCCCGACGACCTCGCCGTCCGGGTCGCCGAGACGCTCGACGCCAACGACCTCGCGGACGCCTACGTCCGGATCTCCGTCAGCCGCGGCGTCCAGCCGGGCAAGCTGACGCCGCAGCCGGACGTCGACCCGACGGTCGTCGTCTACGTCAGGCCCCTCCCACGGGGCGGCGTCGACGGCGAGTCCGTCTGGGACGGCCCCGCCGTCGTCCAGTCGGTCAAGACCCGCCGCGTGCCGGGCGAGGCGCTGCCGGCCGACGCCAAGACCCACAACTACCTCAACGCCATCCTCGCGCGGCTGGAACTCCGGCGGGCGTCGAACGACGGGTACCGGCCGGACGAGGCGCTGATGCGGGACGTCGACGGCGCCGTCGCCGAGGGCGCCTCGAGCAACCTCTTCTTCGTCGACGACGGCGTCCTGAAGACGCCGGCGACGGGGTCGCTCCTGCCGGGCATCACCCGCGAGCTGGTCGTCGAACTCGCCGAGGCCGAGGACTTCCCCGTCGAGACCGGCCGGTACTCCCTCGAGGAGGTCCGCGAGGCCGACGAGGCGTTCCTGACGAACTCGACGTGGGAGCTCCGGCCCGTCGAACGGATCGACGGCATCGCGGTCGGCGACGGCCCGATGACGTCGCTGCTCCGGCGGCTCTACGACGAGCGCGTCGAGGAACGCTGCTACTGAGCGCGGGGGCGGCCCGACGGACGGCCGGACGGGCCTTCGGTTCGGCCCCGTCGGCGGCCGCCCGCGCCCCTCGCGGTCGTCGGGGACGCGCCTCGCGTCAGACGCACGCCTCGCGGGGGTAGTACAGGTCGGACTGTATCCAGGCGTCCTCGCCGTCCCGATCGTAGATCAGCCACTCGCCGTCGCCCGTGTCGACGTCGACGTACCGCCCCAGCGGGTTCGCGTCGACGCCGAGCGTCGGACAGTCCCCCTCGGGACAGCGTGCTTTCGTTGCCATGTGTGGTCACCTCACACTTTCAGATTACGTCTGGTAACTATTAAGCGCTCGCGAACGCCCGGGAAAGCGGGTGAGCGGGACGTAACCGGACGCGACGGCCCCGCCCCCGGCGTGACCTGACGGGACACGGCCGGCTACCGTTTATTCCGGTGGGGGTGCAATCGAGGGCCGTGTCGCTGACGCTCTCGCCGGCCCTCGTCGGTATCGTGGCGGTCGTGGTGTTCGTCGCCGGTGCGGTCAACGGCGTCGCGGGGTTCGGGTTCGCGCTCGTCGGGACGATGGCGCTGGCGACGACCGTCGACCCCGCGGTCGCCGTCGTGTTCATGATCCTCCCGATTCTGTCGGTGAACCTCTCGCTGGTCGGCGACCTGTCGGCCCCGCAGCTGCGGAGCTGCGGCCGCCGGTTCGCGCCGCTGATGGGGGCGGCGCTGGTCGGCACCGTCGTCGGCCTCGTGGCGCTCGACGTCGTTCCCGAGGCGCCGCTGCGGGTCGGACTCGGCGCGGTCTCGCTGGCGTTCGTCGTCAGCGCACAGGAGACGGTGTCGGTCCCGGGGCTCGAGCGCGCCGGGGAGGGCTGTTTCGTCGAGTCGGCGCCCGCGATGGTCGCGGTCGGCGGGGTCTCCGGGCTGCTGTTCGGCGGGACCAACGTCGGCGTCCAGCTCATCGCCTACCTCCGGAGCTGCGAGCTCTCCCACGGGCTGTTCATCGGCGTCGTCGCGATGGTGTTTCTCGGCCTCAACGGGGTTCGCGTCCTCGCGGCCGGCGCGCTCGGGCTCTACCCCGACGTCACGGTCGTCCTGGCGTCGGTCGGGGCCGCCGTGCCGGCCGTCGCCGGCGTCGCGGCCGGCAAGCGGCTCCGGGGCGCCGTCGGGGAGCGGCAGCGCAGGACCGCGGTCCTCGCCCTGCTGGCGGTCATCGGCGTCCGGCTCGTGCTCGGCGGCCTCGGCGTCGCCTGAGGCCCCCCGGTCAGGGCAGTACGACCAGCTCTCCGGTCGCCGTCGCAGCGACGACCAGGTAGAAGGCCGTTCCGAGAGCGGCGCTGACGGCGACGACGCGGTCCGGGTCCCGCCGGGGCAGCGCGTGCCGGACGTACGGGACCTCCGTCAGCTCCGGCCGCGTCAGCAGGTGGTTCATGACGAGGCCGAACCCGGCGACCAGCACCGGCCCGGCGGCGAGGCTGTTGACGGCGGTCATGAGCGTGGCGGTCGTCGCGTCGCTGAGTTCGAGCGTCGCGACCGGGCCGACGGTCGACGCCGGCTCCGGAATGACTCCCAGGAGGTCCCCGTACTTCGCGTAGACGAACAGGACCGACCCGAGGACGATGGCGGCGAACTTGGTGCCGACCGCCGGCCGCCACGACAGCGGCCGGGGGAGCACGAACAGCCCCAGGAGAAAGACGACGTTCATCCCCAGCCACGGGCCGAGGTCCTGCAGCGCCAGCGGCAGCCCCGTCGCGAGGATGCCGACGGTGAACCAGTCGAGGCTCAACAGCTCCGTGTTCGGGCACGCCCTCGAGAGGACCTCCTTGCGGTGGGTCGGGTGCGCCAGGTGGAAGCCGACCCGCAACAGGAGGAAGGTCGGCACGACGAGCAGGTAGGCGTACAGCCGGACGAGCAGCCCGCCCGTCGAGCCGACGCTGCCGAGGACGACCGCCGACGAGAAGTCGATGACGCCGTTGACGAACCAGAAGGTGAGGATCGACGGCGCGAACAGGCAGGTGTTCAGCACCGCCGTCAGGTGGCCGCTGGAGAACTCGAACTCCTGGGACAGCAGTTCCGCCAGCGCCGACGAGAGGTTCGAGCCGAGTTCGAGGAGGCCGCGGGGCAGCAGGGCCTCCGACTTCGATCGCATCGTGAGCTAGGTTTCCGGCTCCGCCGTTTTAATCTTCGTCGACCTGGTAGCCGAACCGAACACCGCGGCGCGACGAGCCACCCGTGGACGGGCGGCGCTCTCTCTGGCCGGCGGCCCGGCTCGACCGCGAGGGCGTTCACGCTCCGGCCGACGCGCCGCTCACGCCAGCAGCTCGACCGCGAGGACGACCGCCCCGACGAGCCCGAAGACGACGCCGAGTCCGGTCTCCATCAGCTCCTCGGGGAGGTACTTGCCGACGCGGGTGCCGACGGTACCGCCGACGAGGACCCCCGGCACCGACCAGGCGACGACGAACCACACCGGCGTCGCGCTCAGCGCGTGGATGGCCGCGCCGATGGAGGCGGTGACCGCGAGGACGAACACGCTGGTCGCGACCGCCACCCGCGGCGGGAGCCGGCAGCGGACGACGAGCTGCGTGGTCACGACCTCCGGGAGGCCGGCGCTGATGAGCCCCGTGACGAAGCCGCCGACGCCGGACAGCGCGACGCCCGGCGGCCGCCAGCAGGTGCGGTACCGGTAGACCTCGCCGTCGGCGGCCTCGACGACCGTCTCGGGGTTCCCCTCGGCGCGCTCCCGGAGGTACTCGCCCTCCCGTTCGCCCGGGTCCGACTCCTCCGGCGAGGGGTACAGCGCCAGGAATCCCCCGAGCACGAGCAGCCCGACGCCGAACAGCAGCTTCAGGACGGTCGGGTCGACGAAGTGTGCGGCGACCGAGCCGACGACGATGGCGGGCACCGACCCGAGCAGCAGCCACTCCGCGGTCGCGTAGTCGACGACGCCCTGTCTGACGTAGTTCGCCAGGCCGTTGCCCATCCCGAACACCTCCGTCAGCAGGCCGGCGCCGATGGCCTGGGCCGGCGTCAGCCCGACGACGAGCATGAAGAACGGGCTGAAGAACAGCGCCCCCGAGACGCCGGCCGCCAGCGCGACGAAGGAGAACGCGACCGACGCGGGGAAGATCCACCAGTGGGCGAGGAACTGCGCCCGGGAGAACGGGGGTGCGAGTCCCGGCAGGGACGTGCCGCCGGCGACGACGCCCCCGACCGCGACGACCGCCAGCAGCCCCGCAGAGACGAGTCCGACGCGTCGGACGCGGCTATTCATCGACATCCCCCCGTGTGGACGAGCTCTGCCGCACAGTTACTATGCGTAACCTTCCACCGGCATCGGTAATAAGCGTTCGAGTGTCCGGTCGGTAACGCGGTTACCGGTCGGTACCTCCCTTGCGTGCCCGTCCGCGACATCCGGGCGTCGTCCACCTCCACCCCGCTCGTTAGGCCGTCCAGTGGCCCTCGCCGGGGGTTCGGCCGCTCCGACGACCACGGCCGCGGCCGCGCCACCGAACCGGCGAATCTCGCCGGGCCGTTTCGGCCCGCTGTCCGGGTGACGCACGAACGACCCGTCGTTATACGTCCCACGAGAATAGGGGCGGCCGCAACCGTGAAAGCAGCTATCTTCATTCTGGCAGGCACCGAGGGACACGAGAACGTCGGCCGACTCGTCAACGGCCTGGAGGCCGCCCGCGAGTTCGTCGAGGCCGGCGACGACGTCGAGGTGGTCCTCGACGGCGCCGGCACCGAGTGGATCGAGGAACTCGAGCACCCCGAGGGCGACTACCACGACCTCTACGCGGCCGTCCGCGACGAGGTCGGCGTCTGTGACCACTGTTCGGGCGCCTTCGGCGTCGAGGACGCCGTCGCCGACGCCGGTCTGGAGACCCTCGACGACTACGACGGCCACCCGAGCGTCCGGTCGTTCGTCGAGGACGGCTACGAGGTCATCACCTTCTGACGATCGGTCGCTGGTAGTACGGGTTTTACTCGACTTCGGCGGTGAATCCCCCGATCAGTACAGGGTGCGTGTGGAACGGACGGAGACGCTCGTCTCGGACTCGACGGAGAGACCTCGAACGCCCTCGCGGCGCTCGACCCTCCGGGTTCCGACTGGCTCGCTTCGCTCGTCCATCGGCGTTCCGCTCGCTCCGCTCGCGGGACACTCGCTGCGCGCCTCGCTGCGTTGCGGTGTCCTCCCGCGGCGGCGCCGAACGGCTCCTGCTCCGCACGCACCACCGGGGCGGCGTCCGCCGGCGGGTCGACCCGGGCCTCGTCGCTGCCGTCGGCGACGAGAGAGAACGTGGCCGTGTTCCTGGTGGATCGTCCGCCGGCCCCTGCTCTGCCCGTTCCGCCGGACCGCTGCTCGACCGTCGCGACCGCGTCGAGGGCGTCCCACGTACAGCGGCGTCTCGATGGACCTCTCGCCGGCCGGGTGATGCCGTGGACCTCGGCCAGCCCGCCGGCGATGACGTCGGCGGCGGGCGTCCGTTCTTCCGCCGCCATCGCCCGGGCCTCCGTGCCGACGTCCCGGCCGAACCAGACGATGCCGACGCCGAACGGCGAGAAGCACAGTCGGACGGCGCCGAACAGGAGCGTACCGAACAGCGCCGTCACGCGGCCTGCTCCAACCGTACTGCGCACACAAATCACGTGCACGCGCGCGGCCGGAGCAGGCAATCGTATCCGTCGCCGGGCGCGCCGGCGCGTCGGAACGACCGCACGACTTTTCGCCGCGGGCCCACCGGGTACGTCCATGCGAACGCTCGCCTTCGACGGCCGCACCGGCGCCAGCGGCGACATGATCCTCGGCGCTCTCGTGGCTGCCGGCGCCGACCCCGACGTCCTCGCGCCGGTCGAGGACGCCCTCGACGTCGAGTACCGCGTCGGCGAAACCACGAGGAACGGCATCCGGGCGACGACCGTCGACGTCCTCGTCGACGGGGACGGCGCCGAGGGTGCTGACCACGTCGACCGCGACCACGGCGGAGACCACGACCACACTGGCGACGGGCACGCACACGACCACGCGCGCCAGGGTGACCACGACCACGGCGACGACGGACACGACCACGCAGAGGGCAACGGTCCCCACCGGAGCTACGTCGAGTGCGTCGCGGTCGTCGAGGGAATGGGTCTGGCGGGGGGAGTCGAGACGGACGCGACGGCGACGTTCCGGCTGCTCGGGGAGGCCGAGGCGCGGGTCCACGGCACGGACCTCGCGGAGACGGCCTTCCACGAGGTCGGCGCCGACGACGCCATCGCCGACATCGTCGGGGCGGCGCTGCTGGTCGACGACCTCGACCCCGACCGCGTGGTGACGACGCCCGTCGCCGCCGGCGGCGGGACCGTCGAGATGAGCCACGGCGTCTACCCCGTCCCGGCGCCCGCCGTGGCGTACCTCGCGGAGGAGGCGGACTGGCGGCTTGAGGGCGGGCCGCTGGAGACCGAGCTGCTGACGCCGACCGGCGCGGCCGTCCTCGCGCGGTTCGCCGAGGGGGTCGACTCGCTGCCGTCGATGGACGTCACCGCGGCGGGCTACGGCGCCGGCCGGAAGTCCTTCGCGGAGCGGCCGAACGTCCTCCGGGCGACGGTCGGCGAGGCGGCGGGTCGGCTCGAGCGCGACGACATCCGGGTGCTGGAGACGAACCTCGACGACGCGACGCCGGAGGTACTCGGCGGCCTCCAGGACAGCCTCGCCGAGGCGGGCGCCCGCGACGTCACGATCCTGCCGGCGACGATGAAGAAGTCCCGGCCGGGTCACCTGGTGAAGGTCATCACGAAGCCGGAGGACGCCGAGGCGGTCGCCCGCCGGCTCGCCGAAGAAACCGGCACGCTCGGCGTCCGGGAGGCCGCCGCCGGCCACCGCTGGGTGGCCGACCGACACTTCGAGACCGTCGAGGTCGACGTCGGCGGCGAGCGCTTCGAGGTGACGGTGAAGGTCGCGGCCGACGACGACGGCGCCGTCTACGACGTCAGCGCCGAGTACGACGACGCCGCCCGGGTCGCCGACGCCGCCGGCGTCCCGGTCCGGGAGGTCCGCGACCGGGCGGCGGCTGCCTGGCGGCGGTGACCCGTCACCGGTGCCGTTCCAGCGCCTCGGCGACGGTCAGCTCGCCCGCGGCGACCTGCCGGGCGAGCTCCTCGTCGATGGCGCGGTCGGTCTCGCTTCGCTCCCGCGAGCGGTCCTTGATGAGCTGTATCTCGCCGGCGGTGGGTTCGACGTCCCGCTCCTCGATGCGGTCGCCCTCGCGGCGGGCGATGTTGGCGGCCGCGAGCACGTCGCCCATCCCGCGGGCGCCGGCGCCGAGATGCGGCGTGGTCGCGGTCTCGTCGACGAGTTCGACGGGGGCGTCGACGTCGTCGACGACTTTCGCCCCCTGGAGACGGGCGCCGTCGCCGACCCGGACGAGCGGGTCGGCGGCGTCGGCCAGTTCCTCGGCGACGCGGTCGGCGACCTCCTCGACGGGGAGCTGGAAGGCGGCCACGACCGTCTCGCCGCTGAGGACGGCCACGCCCGGCCGCTCGCCGGGGTCGATGCCGACGACGGTCCGGCCGCCGTCGCCCCGCAGGACGCCGACGGCCTCCTCGACGGCCCGCCGCGGAGCCGTCGGGTCCGCCCGGACGGTCGCCACCTCCGGGTGTTTGTCCTCCGGGCCGACGAGAGCCACCTCGGCGTCGTCCGGCAGTTCGGCGCCGGGCTCGACGGTGGTGAACCGGACGTCCCGGTCGCGGAGCTCCTCGACGGCCCCGTGGTAGAGCTCGAAGTCGTCCGTCGCGACGACGATCACTGTCGGAACGAAGCGACCGTGGTCGCTTAAGCCCGACGCCCGGCGCCCGGCTGCCGGCGGCCTCCGCGACGACCCACGACGGACTGCCGGGGTTTATACCGGAACGCGGCCAACCGACGGTGTGAGCGAGCCGATTCCGACGGGGTGTGCGACGGTCGACGACCTGCTCGGCGGCGGCTTCGAGCGCGGGGCCGTCACCCAGCTGTACGGCCCGCCGGCGGCCGGCAAGACCAACCTCGCGCTGTCGGCCGCCGTCGAGGTTGCGACCGCGGGCGATACCGCCCTCTACATCGACACGGAGGGGCTGTCCGTCGAGCGGTTCCGCCAGATCGCCGAGGCGGAGGCCGGCGCCGACGCCGTCAACGACGTCGCCTCCCGGGTCATCATCACGGACGCGCTGGACTTCGACGAACAGCGGGAGGCCGTCCAGGACGCCGCCGACCTCGCGGCCGGGGCGGAGCTGATCGTCCTCGACAGCGCAACCGGCTTCTACCGGCTCGAACGGGACGACGACGGCGGCGGCGAGTCGCTCCGGGAGGTGGCCAGGCAGGTGACCCACCTGCTGTCGCTGGCGCGGCGGCACGACCTGGCGGTCGTCATCACCAACCAGGTGTTCTCCGACCCCGAGTCGGACTCCGCCCGCGCGCGGCCGCTCGGCGGGCACACCCTGACCCACTGGACGGGTGTAGTCGTCCGGCTGGAGCGGTTCCGCGCCGGCAACCGCCGGGCGACCCTGGAGAAACACGACTCGCGGGCCGCCGGCGACACCGCCCGGTTCCGCATCACCGGGTCGGGCGTCGAAGGGGTCGACGAGGAGCCCTGAGCGCGCTGCCGCTACAGTTCGCCGAGCTTCCGGAGGACCTGACCCTCGTACTCGGCGTCGGCGCGGGTGCCCTTCAGCTCGAGGACGTTCCGCTCGAGCTTGTCGACGGCGACGTGGAAGGCCGTCTCGGCGCCGTAGCCCTCGCCGGTGCCGCCGACCTGGCCGCGGTTGGTCCGGAGCCGGATCTGACACTGGATGAGCGGCGTCCCGCGGAGCTTCTCCTTGTGCTCGTGGAACCGGACGTGGGCGTGGTGGACCTGCATGTCCTGGTACTTGTCCGTCACCTCGGTGATGGCGTCGTAGATGTCCTGCCGGGAGATGGTGTCCAGCAGCTTGATGTTCGTAATCTGGACGTCCATGCTCTCCGTCTCGGTGTAGGTCAGCGCCCGGAGGACGTCCGTCTTCGTCAGCACCCCGGCGACGACGTCGTCGTCGTGGTCGGGGGTGACGACGAGGCCGGCGTAGTCGTTGTCGAGCATCCGCTCGACGGCCGCCCGGACGCTGTCGTCGGCGTCGACGGTCTCGACGGGGCTGGACATCAGGTCGTACACCGGCAGGTCGAGCATCCGGTCGGTGTCGCCGGAGCGGTCGCCCGTGCCCTGCCGTTCCATCGTCCGGACCGCGAAGTCGGCGATGTCGTGGGTGGTCACTATCCCCGACAGCCGTCCGTCGTCGTCGACGACGGGGAGCCGCGAGATGCCGTGCTCACGGAGGTGGTTGATCGCCCTCCCGAGGCTGTCGTCCTCGGTGAGCGTGATGACCTCCTCGGTGCAGATCTGCTCGACGGTCAGGACGTCCAGGTTCTCGAGGACGGCCTCCAGAATCGCGTCCTCGGTGACGATGCCCCACAGCTCCTCGTCTTCGAACACCGGGGCCAGCTTGACGCCGCCCTCGATGAGCATGCGCGCGACGTCGCGGACGCCGTCGGTCCGCTCGACGGTCGGCACGTCGTTGCGGACCAGCACTTGGACCTTGGTGTCCTCCTCGACGTGGGACTGCAGCAGCTGGCGTTCCGTGATGATTCCCTCGTAGTCGCCGTCGTCGGCCACGACGAGACCCTTCGGGTTCTCCCGCTCGAAGATGGAGCGGACCTTCCCGAGCCGCTCGTCGACGTCCACCCGGATATACTCGCGGGTGGCGATGTCTGCGATGTTCATCTTTCTTCCCGCCCTGAGTTTGCCGTCTGTACTCTTCAAAGTACTCCCCAGATACTAAGCCGTGGGTCCCCGTAGTCCGAACGTGCGACCGGACATCTCGGTCTTCGGCCGGTACACCTACCTGGCGACGGAGCTGCTGTGGGGGGCCGTCGCCCTGGCGCTGCTCCGGCGGACGAACTCCACCCGGAAGGCGCTGCGCGTCTCGCTGGTGCTGTACCCCTTCGCGTACGCGTGGGACCGCTACACCCTCGAAGTGGGCGTCTTCGACATCCCGCTGCGGACCGGCGTCGAGATTGCCGGCATTCCTCTCGAGGAGCACCTGTTCATGTTCGTCGTCCCGTCGATGGTCGTCGGTACCGCCGAGGTGCTCGAGGAGTGACGGCCTGCGCCCGACCCAATATATAATCGGCCCGGAACCCAGGCATGCCCGATTATATTTGTATCCAGCAATTAAACTACCGCGCGTATACTTATAAAATACCGAATATAGACGGAGTAAACTCCAATAATAAATCCGGCGGAGTGTGCGGTGCGATGTCACGCAAGCACGCCAGAGTGGTTCTGGCAGCGGCGCTGGCGTTTGGGCTGATGACCATGTTCGCGATGCCGGCGGCGGCACAGGAGGCGCCGGAGCCCGACCCCGACGAGGGCGTCACGGTCAGCGCGAGCGGCGACGCGGGCCAGCAGACGCTGAGCCTGCTGGCCGACGTCTTCGGAGTGACGGTCGTGGCCGTCGACTGTGAGTTCTCCGCCGAGAACCCACAGGATGCCTGTGAGCTGACCGTCGCCGACCAGGACGTCCCGCCGGAGGGACCGGACCTCCCGACCGACGAACTGCCGGAGCCCTGAGCCCCGGTCCGGACGCGGCAGTGAACGACCCCTATTTTTCGAGCGTGGCGCAGCGATGAGCGGACCTCTCCGAGTCTGTGCCGTCGTCTGTCTGCTGGTCGGCGCCGTCGCGGTGGCGGGGGTCGCCGCGGCGAGCCACGACCACGGCTACACAGACTTCGAGACGACACCCGGAGACCGGACGCCGGGGGCCGGTGCGGTCGACTACCGGCTCGCGGTCGAGGTGACCGACGAGTTCGACGGACACGAGTCGCTCGAGCGGCCCGAACGGATCCTCTTCGCGGTCGAGGGCACGGACCTCGAGCCCTGCGCCGAGGGCCGAACGGCCTTTGCCGACCTCCCGCACTCGCTGTACGTCGACCGTCCGGAGACCGGCCGGGCATCCCTCGACGTCGAGGGCGTCGCCTGGGACGGTGATGCCGCGCTGTTCGGCCTGAGCGACGGCGAACAGCCCGCCGTCGAGACCGGAGACACGCTGGTTCTCGAACTGGACGGCTGCGTCGCCGGCCCGGATACTCGCGGCTGGTACCGGAGCCTGGTCGACGTCGAAGGCGAGACGCCCGACGGGGAGTCGGCGAGCATCGACGCCTTCTCCCACTACTTCGGCGTCTGCGAGGGCTGTGGCTCCCGGGCGGATGCCGGCGACGCACTCGGGCCGCCGCCCTCCGAACCCGACCCGACGCCGAACTCAACGACGACACCGACATCGGCATCGACGACGACGCCGACACCAACGCCGACGGCCCCGACGCCGACGGTCACGCCAACGGTGACCTCGACGCTGACGCCGACGGTCGCGCCGACATCGACGCCAGCGACACCGCCCGACGGCGCCGCGGAACGGCCCTCACCGGAGACGGGGCCAACCCCCTCGGTCGGTGACGGCGCCGGCTTCTCTGCGCTCGCCGCCCTCGCCGCGCTCGTCGTGGCTCTGGCCCGCCACCGTTGATGAGACGCCCTCTCCAGCGCGAATCGCGTGATAAATACCGCTCCGTTTCGTACGTCGGAACGACATGTTCGGTTCCGAAGCGCCCCCGGAGGCGAAGGCCGGTGTCGAGGACGTCGACCTGTCCGGACGGACCGCCCTGGTCACCGGGTCGACGAGCGGGCTCGGGCGCGCGGCGGCGCTGTCGCTGGGGCGACTCGGCGCCGAGGTAATCGTCCACGGCCGCGACGAGGCGGCCGGCGAGGCGGTCGTCGAGGAGATCGAGGCCGGCGGCACCGAGGCGCGGTTCGTTGCCGCCGACTTCGAGCGGCCGGCGGCGGTGTCGGCGCTGGCCGACGCCGTCCGCGAGTCCGTCGACGAACTGGACGTCCTCTGCAACAACGCCGGCGGGCTGTTCGACGACAACTCCGAGACCGCCCTCGGCGTCGAGCGGACGTTCCACATCAACCACCTCTCGCCGTACCAGCTGACGGCGGAGCTGCTGCCGACGCTCGCGCCGGGCGCCCGCGTCGTGACGACGGCGTCGGTCGCCCACCGCTTTGCGACGCTGGAGCTGGACGACCTCGCGGCGCTGACGGGGCTGTCCTCGTGGGCCGCCTACTGCCGGTCGAAGCTGGCGAACGTCCGCTTCGCGACGGAACTGGCCCGCCGACTGGATGCGGCCGACCGGGGGGTCACGTCCAACTCGCTGCACCCCGGTATCGTCCCCGGCAGCGAGTTCTCGCGGACGCTGCCGGCGCCGGCGCCGCAACTCGGGGAACTGGTCGGCGAGCTTCCCGTCGCCGACTCCGTCGAGGACGGCGCCGCCACGATCGTCTATCTCGCTGCCGCCGCCGAGGTGGCCGACGTCACCGGCGGGTACTTCGCGCGGCGTCGGAGGCGCCAGCCGGACCCCGACGCGACCGACGTCGCGGCCGGACGGCGGCTGTGGGAGCGTAGCGCCGACCTGCTGGGGATGGATGAGCCGCTCGCCGAGGCAGACGTTTAGACGGGCGGCTGTCCCGTCGTGAGGTACCGCGTGAGGAAGTGGGTTCGGGCAGATTTGAACTGCCGACCTCCTCCATGTCAAGGAGGTGTCATAACCGACCTAGACCACGAACCCGTGTCGGTGTCGTGCCGCACTGCATGTTTGCCCGGTGACGCAATTGAACCTTTCGGAATGCTCACCGTAGGACGACGGCGCGTTCGTGGTGTTTCGTGACTGTCTCACACGATAACGGCGAGCCCCGGCGCGCCGATTTAAAAGCCCGTAGATGCCGGGCACAAAGGTAATTTGGAACACAGGTGAAAACGGGAGTACGCATGAACGAGCGGACAGCACTCAGAACGACGGTGGCCTGCTTCGTCGCGGTGATGATGACGGTCGCGTTCACCGCGGCACCGGCGGCAGCGGCCATCGATTTCGACGACGGCGTCGGTATCGACGACGTCACCGATACGGCCGGCGACACCACCGACGCGGCCGACGACACCGTGGACGGCGTCACCGAGAGTTCCGCAGAGGGCGGCGACGGCGACGTCCGGGTCAACATCATCAACACGAACAGCCCGGTCGAGGCCGGCGAGACGCTCGTCGTCACCGTCGACGTGGAATCGAATACCGGCGGGGAGGTGGAGTTCTTCATCGACGGCGAGCAGGTCGAGCGGCGGGGCGTCGCGCCCAATCAGGACGACACGTACAACTTCACCTGGGAAACCTCCTACACCGACGTCGGCGACCACGAGGCGACCGTCGCCAGCGGAACGGACGAGGACTCCGAGACGGTGACCGTCGAGTTCGGCACCGACACGCCCGAGGAGACCTGCACGGACGTCCCGGGCCGGGTGAACGATAACGTTCCGTACGAGGAACTGCCCTCGCAGGACGACCTCCCCGAGGACGCTCCGAACCCGATCCCGCCGTTCATCACGCCCCGGGGCGTCGTGAACCTCGTCACCGGCGCGGCGCCGAACCAGTGTGAGGTCGTGAACCCCGACGACCCCGCGGTCGACCCGAACAACCCGCCGGACGACCCTGCGTATGATATAGTAGTTCTAAGGAACGATCCATATAAGGACGGCCGTGTGGTGCGGGTCTACTACCGAGTGACACTAGATGACTCTGAGGGTGGCCCGACGGTCTACGGTTACGCTGGCGGCATCGCATACTCCGACGGGGCTGGAACGAGTCCTGCGGCGACATACTACGACGGTAACGGCAAGAAGTATTCCACCGACCCGATGGTGCGCGGTGACGACTCGACGGCCGACGGAGAGGCCAACGTCGGGGCACCGTTCGGTAGCGTCGGCGGTACCGTCGACTGCTCGGGTGGCGAATGTCAACCCGGCACCTCTGGCATCCCGACCGTCACCGAGTACCCCGCCGTTCCAGCTCCGGTCTGGGACGGCGAGGAGTAACGGTTCCGCTCGCGTTCTCTTCGTTCGAACGGATCGGTAGCGTAACGAC
>JAHENN010000151.1 GCA_018609665.1 Haloarculaceae archaeon
CGCGGCACGGTACGGCCCCGGGGTGGCCGTCCTGCTCGCCGCGCCGCTCGCCGTTCCGACCGGCGGGTGGCTCCTGGGCGCCGGCAGGGCGGGACTCGCACGCGTCGCTGCCGTCCGTACGGCCGACCGGCGGACCGTCGACGGCGTCCCGCTCTACGTCGTGCCGGCCGAGCGGTCGCGCGTGACCGCCGTGACGGTGCCGCGCGGCGTCATCGTCTCCCGGGCGGTCGTCGAGACGCTCTCCGACGCCGAGCTGGCGGCCGTGGTGGCCCACGAGCGCTACCATCTCGACGCCCGGTCCTGGCCCACCCGTCTCGTCCTCGGCGCCGCCGCGACGGTCGTCGGACGGAACCCGGTGACGGCGTTCCTGGATGCGCCCGCCCGCGAGCGGTCGGCCGACCGACACGCGGCGACCCGCGCCGGGTCGGAACCGCTCGTGTGGGCGCTCCGGCGGCTCGAGCGACTCGACCCGGACGTCCGGCCGTCGCCGTCCCCGCTCGCCGCACCCCACGCGCTGTTCAACGGCCACGTCCCGGACGCGGCGATCTACCCCTCGGTCGACGAACGGATCGCGGCGGTCGCGGACGGCGACCGGCGGCCGGCGACCGAGTGAGACGGTCCATCGGGGCCACCCGGGCGACGAGCCCGGCACGACGGAGCGGTTCCGCACGACGCAGGGCGCACGGCCGATGGCGTCCGAACCGGCGCCGGACGATACCCGGTGAGCCCCACAGACGGGAAGCCGCTGCGGGGTACGGACCGGGATGGGGGCGCACCCGCCCGGGACGGGGATACCCGCACTGCCCCGTCTTCACGCTCGCTCACTCGTACTGCGCGCAGACGCGGCGGATGCCCTCGCGGAACTCGATTTCGGGTTCCCAGCCGGTCGCCTCGCGCATCTTCGAGGCGTCGGCGCAGGTGTCGTGGACGTACACCGACTCCGGAATGGGGTTGTCGACGTACTCCGGGTCGACGTCGGTCTCCAGCTCTTCGTTGATCAGCTCGACGACCGTGTTGAACGAGTACGCCTCGCCGGTGCCGAGGTTGTAGATTCCGTCGAGTTCGTGGTCGGCCGCCAGGACGAGCCCGCGGACGATGTCGTCGACGTGGGTGAAGTCCCGCGTCTGCGTGCCGTCGCCGTACAGCTCCGGTCGGCGGCCGTTGGCGACGTCGTCGGCGAACTGCGCGATGACGTTGGCGTACTCGCCCTTGTGGGCCTCGGCGCCGCCGTAGCCCTGGTAGACGGAGAAGAAGCGCATCCCCGCCGTCGCGACCCCGTAGTGGTTCGAGAAGTACTCCGCGTACCGCTCCCGCGAGAGCTTGGAGGCCTCGTATCCCGTGTTCACCTCGACCGGCAGCTCCTCGGGCGAGGGCTCGGTCCGGCTGCCGTAGATGGACGACGTCGAGGCGTAGACCACCGTGTCGCAGCCGTCCTGGCGGGCCTGTTCGACGACGTTGACGAACCCCTCGACGTTGACGCGGGCGCCCGTCGTCGGGTCCGCCTCGTGCATCGCGTAGGAGGACAGCGCCGCCAGGTGGTAGACGACGTCGACGTCCGTCGGCAGGTCCTCCTCGAGGACGCTCGCCTCGCGGTAGTCGACCGCCGGCTCGAGGTTCTCCGGCGTGCCGAGGTGTTCGTCGTCGACGACCACGACCTCGTTGTCGGCCGCCAGCGTGTTCGCGAGGTTCGACCCGATGAATCCCGCACCCCCGGTGACGAGTATGCGCCGTCCCTGCATGTGTCTCGACCGGGCCTTCGCGGACGGGCGTAATCAACGCCGGGGTTCGACCGCGTCGGCGGGCCCGGGGGTCCGACGCCGGCGGGTCGCGTCCGGTCGCGGCGGGTACTGCCGGCACCCCGACGGTCCGCGGCCGCCGTCGTGGCCGACGGCGGTTCCGCCCGTTCTGTCGGAGGTAGCTAATAACTGTTTCCACGAACTCCGGACCGGGAGGCGTGTCGTGGCTACTTGTGTCGGCAGGTAATCAGTCCTTTCGAGAGACGCTACCGGTCCGGGAGGACGGCATGCTCAGGGGACTCCACATCGCCGTGTTCGCCCTCGCGGCCAGCGGCTGCTTCGCCGCGCTGTGGCGGGTCCGGGAGGTGCCGCACAGGGGTATCCGCCGGGGGCTGGCCGGGCTGGTCGGGGCCTCGGGCGTCTGGGCGACCGCCGAGATGGTCGCGTTCCTCCCGTTGCCGCGGGAAGCCGTGGTCGTCGCCTACCAGGTCGGGCTCGTCGCCGGCCTGACGACCGTCGGGTCGTGGCTCTACTTCTGTTCGGCCTACGCCGGTCACGACTACCACCTCGACCCCACCTACAGGCGGACCGCCGTCGCCGCGTTCGTCTGCATCAGTGCGCTGAAGCTCACCAACGCGCTCCACGGCTGGTACTTCGAGCTGGAGGTGGTGACGACGCCGTTCCGATACACGAGCGTCGACCTGCTCGGGCTGCACTGGCTGACGACCGGCGTCGCGTACTCGCTGACGGCCGTCGGGATGTACATGCTGTTCCGGACGTTCGTCCGGTCGAACATCGACACGACGGCGCTGGCGGCGCTCGTGGGACTCACCGTCGTCCCGGTGGTGCCGAACGTCATGGCGGCCCTCTCGGTCCCGGGGATGCTGGCGAACAACTACGAGCCGGTCGGCGTTGCCGCGTTCGCGCTCGGGGTCCTCTACGTCGTCGACGGGACGTTCGAGCGGGTCACCTGGACCAGCCACAGACAGCTGTTGAACAGCATCAACGACGCCCTGGTCGTCGTCGACGACGGCGACACCGTCCGGGAGTTCAACGACACGGCGGCGGCGCTGTTCCCCGACGTCGACGCCGGGGTGTCGCTGGCGACGGCGGCGCCGGAGCTGGCCGCCCACGCCGGCGCGACGGCCGAGGACGTCGCGGGGTCGCGCTTCTGCTCGGTCGAGCGCGGGGCCGAGACGCGGCACTACCTCGTCACCGAGACGGCGGTGACGATCGGACCGGAGCGGACCGGCCGGGCGCTCGTGGCGACTGACGCGACGGAGGCCAGACGGCAGCGCCGGGCGGCCCGGCGGCAGTCCGACCAGCTCGAGGGGTTCTCGACGGCGGTAGCCCACGAGCTGCGGAACGCGCTCGGCATCGCCGACGGCTCGGTCGACCTCGCGGCCGGGGCGGTGGCCGCCGGCGACGAGGAGGCCGCCGCCGAACACCTCGAGCGGACCGCCGACGTCACCGACCGGATGATCGGCGTCACGGAGACACTGATGCAGATGGCGCGGCTGAGCCAGCGCGTCACCGACCCCGACGTCATGCGGTTCGAGCCGACCGTCAGGGAGGCCGTCCGGACGACCGACGTCGACGGCGTGCGCCTCGCCGTCGAGGGAGACGGCCGCGTCAGGGCGTGCGCCGAGCGGTGGGGTGAGCTCGTCGGCTGTGTGGCGCGGCTGGCCGAGGAGCTCGACGCCCCGGAGCTGGTCGCGGCCCTGTCGGACGACGAGGTCCGGTTCCGGGTCGTCGAGGGTGACCTCGACTGCGAGGACCCGACGACACTGTTCGACTACGGCGCGGTTCCACACGCGGAGGCCGGCCTCGTCGGGCCGAACATCCGGGCGCTGGCACAGGCCCACGGCTGGGAGGTCGACGCGAGAGCCCGGGAGACCGGCATCGAGCTCCGCGTCTCGGGCGTGGCGACCGAGCCCGCCGCGGACACCGACGGATGCGGGGCGACCGGCGACGACTGACCCCCGGTCGCTCGCCGCCGCCGGACCGGCCGCTCGGACGCGACCGGAGCCGGGCGCGACCGTCCGACCGGCCGACTACGAGCGGTCGGCCGCGGTCAGCACGCTTACCTGCGTCCGGCGAGAGGTCCGACCGTGTTCCCGCTCGGGCACGCGGCGTTCGCGTACCTGTCGTACGTCGGCCTCGCCGCCGCGACCCGTCGCCCGCTGCCCGTCCGCTGGGCGCTGGTGCCGCTGGCCGTCGGCAGCCAGCTCCCGGACCTGCTGGACAAGCCGCTGGCGTTCCACGGCGTGCTGGCCAGCGGGCGGTCGCTCGGCCACTCGGCGCTCGTCGCCGGGCTGCGGGTCGCGGCCGTGTGGGCGCTCGCGCGGCGGGCCGGCGCCTGGAGCGCGGGGCGGCTGCTCGAGCACGCGCCGGCGGCCTTCGCGGTCGGCTACCTGTCGCATCTGCTCGGCGACGCCGTCGAGGCGCTCGTCGCCGGGCAGTACGGCGACCCGACGTTCCTGCTGTGGCCGGTCCTGCCGCCGGTGCTGTACCCGGGTGACGCCGTCTCGCCGGTCGTCCGGCTCGTTGCGGTGTACCGGACCCCGCTTTCCCACCCGGACGTAGAGCTGATACTGCTGGCCGCCGCCATCTTCGTCGGGCTCGAGGCCCGCGAGCAGCGACGGCGGCACGGCGCCCCGGACACACAGTAGACGGCGACCCGCTCTGGACTGCGCGCCCGCGCGTTACTCGTTGCGTCCTTCGACCACCACGTCGAACCTCCCCCGCCAGCGGTAGCGGCGGCCGCCCCAGACGAACGTCCGGCGGGCCAGCGCGTGGCAGACGGACGGGACGAAGGCGACGACGGCGGCGGCGCTCCACAGGACCGACCGGCGGCCGACGCCGAGCGCCGCGTAGACCGCGGCGGTCAGCGCCGTCACGGCGGCGACGCCGGCGACCGGTGCCGTCAGACAGATGGCGGTCAACAGTACGAAGACGGCGGTGGCCTTCGCCAGTCCGTACGGCGCGAACCGGCGGAATATCTGGACGAACCGGACGTGCCGCTCCAGCGACGCCCGGAGCGAGCCGCCGACCGGGACGCGCCGGAGACGGCGGCGCTGCGTCACGTCGAGGTGCTCCGACAGGAGGCCGTCGTCGCTCACCGTCCGCCGGAGCTCCCGCCGGACGGCGGCCTCGTCGACGTCGGCGCGGTCGAAGACGAGCGCGCCGCCCCACGGCGTGTCGCTGCGGTAGAGCCCGAGCGTCCCCCAGGCGTACAGCGGCTCCAGCAGCCGCGACAGCGGGTCCCGGCCGACGAACAGCGGTAGCTCCGAGACGGGGCCGAGACGCTCGTAGTCCGCCCGGAGCCGGTCGAGCCACGACGCCGGCCGGCTGAAGTCGTCGTCGGTCAGCACGAGCCGGTCGTGGGCGGCCGCCGCGATGCCCGCCGCCACGGCGTTGGCCTTCCCGGAGCAGCCCTCCGGCTCGCCGGCGACGACCGGGCGGGCGGCCGCCGGGAGGTCGGCGCCC
>JAHENN010000152.1 GCA_018609665.1 Haloarculaceae archaeon
CGAGGAACTGGAGGTCGACGCGTTCACGCGCGGGCTGGTCGGCCCGGGACGGGAGTGGGCCGGGACGGTCGCCGACGGCGGCACCGTCCGGACGCACACGCCGCCGGCCTGCTGGGGGCCGATGATCACCCCGGAGTTCCGCGGCGGCCACGAGGTGACCCGGCCCATCCGCGTGGAGAACGCCGAACCGGGCGACGCGCTCGTCGTCCACATCGAGGACGTGGAGGTGACGAGCGTCGCCACCAGCACCGGCAGCATGGCCGAGCGGGAGGAGGCCTTCGGCGACGACCCGTTCGTCGACCACGTCTGCCCGGAGTGCGGCGCCGAGTGGCCCGACAGCGTCGTCGAGGGGACCGGCGAGGACGCGGTCCGGTGTGCCGACTGCGGCGCCAACGCCTCGTCGTTCGGCTTCGAGTTCGGCTACACCGTCGCCTTCGACGACGACCGCACGGTCGGCGTGACCGTCGGCCCCGACGGCGCCGAGCGGCTGGCGGCCGACGCCGACGAGGCGATGCAGCTGCCGGAGAAGTCCCGCCAGCATCCCATCCTGCTGTACGGACCGGACGCCGTCGAGATGCCCGGCACGCTCGGCCGACTGCAGCCGTTCGTCGGCAACGTCGGCACGACGCCGGCCCGGGAGTTCCCCGACTCGCACAACGCCGGCGACTTCGGGCAGTTCCTGATCGGCGCCGACCACGACTGGGGGCTGGAGGACGAGGCGGCCCTCGAGGCCCGCACCGACGGTCACCTCGACTCCAACGACGTCCGGCCGGGAGCGACGCTGATCTGTCCGGTCCGGGTCGAGGGCGCCGGCCTCTACGTCGGCGACCTCCACGCCAACCAGGGCGACGGCGAGCTGTCGCTGCACACGACCGACGTCAGCGGCCGCACCGAACTCGAGGTGGAGGTGATCAAGGACCTGGAGCTGGACGGGCCGCTGCTGCTGCCCCGCGAGGAGGACCTGCCGCACGTCGCCAAGCCGTACACCGACGCCGAGCGGGCGGCCGGCAGCGAGGTCGCCGCGGAGTACGACGTCGAGCTGTCCGACGCCGCGCCGCTGCAGGTGATCGGCTCCGGCGCGACGGTCAACGAGGCGACGGAGAACGCCTTCGACCGGGCCGGCAGCCTGCTCGACATGACCGAAGGCGAGGTCCGCGGCCGCTGTACCTTCACCGGCGGCGTCGAGATCGCCCGGCTGCCCGGCGTCGTCCAGCTGTCGATGCTCGTCCCGACCGAGGCTCTCGAGGACGTCGGCCTCGCGGAGACGGTTCGGGCGCAGTACGACCTTTAGCCGCCCCGCATCGCGGGAAACAGCTTCACCTCGGCGTCCGGCGGGCAGTCGGCGTCCATCCCGGCCGTCTCGCCGTCGACGGCGACCCGGACGCTCGGCCGTAGCTCGCCGTCGTCGTCCCGCAGGTGCCGCTCGGCGCGCGGGTACGCCGCACAGAACGCCTCGAGGACTCCGGCGACCGTCCGCTCTCCGGGGTCGACCTCGACCGTCTTCGAGCCGGTGGCCGACCGGAGCGGGCCGTAGACGACGACCTCCATGGGTGCCGTACGCCGGCCCGGAACAAGAGGCCGGCGGCCCGCTTTTGTGGGCGGCGCCCATACCGGACGTCATGTCCGACCGCACGCCCGGGGCGGCCGGCGACGAGGTCGCCGCGGCCCCGGAGCCGCCGGCTCCCGAGATGGTCCCGACGCCGGCGGCCGTGGCGGCGCAATGTGACACGGCTGCCGCCGCGCAACGCGACGCGGCCGCCGACGACCCCGACGGCGCGGTCGTCTGGCACCGCGAGGACCTCCGGATCCGCGACCAGCCGGCCGTCGCCGCCGCGGCCGAGAGCGCCGACGTCGTGGTCCCGCTGTTCGTCTTCGACCCGGGGTTCTACGGCGACGACGGCCTCGCCTGCGACGCCCGCATCCGCTTCCTCCACGAGTGTCTCTTCGACCTGGACGACCGCTACGACACCGCCAGCGCCGGCCGGGCGGGGCTCACCTACGCCCACGGCGACCCGCTCGCGGTGCTGTCGGCGTTCGTCGACGCCGGCTGGGACGTCGTCGCGGGACGGACGCCGACGGGCCGCTACGGGCTCGAGCGGGACGAGGCCGCCGCCGACCTCGGGGTGCGGTTCGTCGACGGCGACGGCCTGGTCCGGGACGCCGAGCGGACGCGGCGGAACTGGAGCGACCGTCTCGAGGCGCACCTGACCGACGACACCGTCGAGCCGGCGCTCGACGACACCGTTCTCGCGGCGGCGTCGACCGGCGTGACCGTCGACGGCGTCGAGGCGACCTACGACACGACGCCGACGAAGTCGAAGGTGCCGGAGGGCGGCACGACGGTCGCCCGCGAGAAGCTGGCGTCGTTCGTCGCCCGAATCGGCGACTACCCCGGCAACATCTCCTCGCCGCTGGACGCCCGCGACGGCTGCAGCGGGCTGTCGCCGTACATCCGGTTCGGCTGTCTGTCCGTCCGCCAGGTCTACCGGTACGTCCGCGAGCACGCCCCCGACTGCCGCGGCCGCGACATGTTCGAGTCGCGGCTGTTCTGGAACCGCCACTACAACCAGAAGCTCGAGGACTGGCCGGGGTGGCTCGACACGGCCGTCAACCCGGAGCTGGAGGGGTTCAACGCCGACGAGTACGACCCGGAGCTGGTCGCCGCCTGGAAGGACGGCCGGACGGGCTACCCGATGGTCGACGCCGCGATGCGGTGTCTCCGGGAGACGGGATGGCTGAACTTCCGGATGCGGGCGATGGGCGCGAGCGCCTTCTCGCATCTCCTCCAGCAGCCCTGGCGGATCGGCGCCGACTGGTACCACCACCACCTCGTCGACTCCGACGCCGCCATCAACTACACCCAGTGGCAGTCCCAGGCGGGGCTCGTCGGCAAGCCGGGCGTCCGGCTGTACAACCCCCGGAAGCAGGTCCGCGACCAGGACCCCGACGGCGAGTGGATCCGCGAGTGGGTGCCGGAACTGGAGGGGCTGCCCGCCGAACATCTCCCCCAGCCCGAGCGGACGCCGCAGCCCGTCCAGGAAGAGTGCGGCGTCGCGGTCGGCGGGCCGGACGCCGACTACCCGCTGCCGGTCGTCGAGTACGAGGCCGCAAAGGAGCGGTTCTGGCGGCGCTACGAGCCGCGGCAGGCGGCCGCGGCCGCCCGCCTCGGCGACGAGGAGATCGCCCGGCGGGCGTCGCTGTCCGGCGGGGTTCCGCGGGCGAAGACCATCGCCCAGGAGTACGGCGACGACGACCCCGACACGCAGACCGACTTGACGGCGTTCTGAGGCTACCCGTGGCGCTCGCCGGCCGGAATCGCGACCTCCAGCCAGTTCTCCCGCGGCGGCAGCGGGCACTCGTAGGCCTCGCTGTACGCACAGAACGGGTTGTACGCCAGGTTGAAGTCGACCGGCACCTCGGCGCCGTGGAGGTCGCCGTCGCCCGGGTCGCCCCGCTCGCCGCCCGACTCGCCTCCGGACGCGCCCTCGACGTGCAGTTCCATGTACCGGCCGCCGGGGTAGGTCTGCTGGCCGGTCGTCTTGTCCCGGAACGGGACGAACAGCGAGTCGCCGTCGTGGTCGACGCGCCGGTAGGCGACGAGCGACTCCGCGACCGGCTCGCCGCCGGCGTCCGGCACCTCGAAACGCAGCCGCGCCGCCCGGTAGTACAGCTGTTCGCCCTCCGTCGAGGTTTCCATCGCGACCGTCTCCTCGCCGTCGAGGGACTCGATTGTCGCGGCGACCCGGTAGTCGGGGTCCGGCGGGAAGTAGTCGAGTCCGTCGAACTCCGCCCGCTCGTCGGGCGGCAGCGGCGACCCCCGGCCGGCGGCGAACTGCTCGTCCTTCTCCGCGCGGTGGGACTTCAACTCCTCGCGCCACGTCTCGGTGTCGAACTCCATACCCGCACGTCGTGGCTCGAGGGTAATCCGTCCGGCGCCGACCGTCGCCCGGGTCGGACACCCGACAGTCTCAAGCGACGGAGCGTCCAACCGTCGGCCGATGCGCGAACTCCTGGGCTACCCGCTCGACCGCGAGCGGCGCCTCGACGCGGTGCTGGTCGGCGGCGGCCTCCACCTGCTGGCCGTCTGGGTTCCGCTGGTCCCGTTCGTCGCCGTCGCCGGCTACCTGGCCCGGGTGCTCTCGCGGACGGCCGAGGCCGGGCGGCTCCGCGGCGTCGGGGCGCCC
>JAHENN010000153.1 GCA_018609665.1 Haloarculaceae archaeon
AGCACCGGCCTGCCGGCCGTCGCAGTCGGCCTCGCGCTCGGGGCCGGCATCGCCGTCGCGAACACGGCGGCCGCAGGCCTCGCCGACGCCGTCGACGCCGACCCGAGCCGCGAGCTGCGGGCGCTGCTGGCGCCGGACTCCGCCGGCGGCTGGGTCGTCCTCCTGGGGGTCGTGCTGCCGGTCATCGCGGCCTTCGAGGAGCTGCTGTTCCGGGCGGCGCTCGTCGGCGGCTTCGCCGCCGGCTTCGGCGTCTCGCCGTGGCTGCTGGCCGTCGCCTCGTCGGTCGCCTTCGCCACCGGCCACGGCGCACAGGGCCGGCTCGGCGTCGTCGTCACCGGCCTGCTCGGGTTCGTCCTCGCGGCGGCGTTCGTCCTCACGGAGAGCCTGCTGGCGGTCGTCGTCGCCCACTACGTCGTCAACGCCGTCGAGTTCGGCCTCGCGGAGGGGCTCGGCTGGGAGCCGTTCTGAGCTACTCCCGGGCCATCGACTCGACGGTGTCGAAGCCGTCGACGAGCTTCTGCAGGCCGGCGACGAGCCGCTCGGCGTCCTCGCCGTCGACCCGCTCGGCGACCGACAGCAGCGACTCGGCGTGGTCGTTCATCTCCGCGACGGCGTCGGCCACCGCCGCGAGGTCGGTCTCCCGCTCCTCGACGGCGGTCTCGAGCCGCTTGCGCTCGGTGACGTCACGGAAGTACACCGACAGCCCGCCGTCGGCCGGGAACGCCCGCACGTCGAACCACGTCCCGTAGGGCTCGTAGTGCGTCTCCAGCTCGACGCTGGTGTCGTCGGCCAGGGCGCGTTCGAACTCGGTCTGCAGCGGCGAGTCGACGGCCCCGGGGAGGACGTCCCACAGCCGCTCGCCGAGCAGCCGCTCGCGGCCGTCCTCCAGCAGCACCGCGGCGTCCTCGTCGAGGTAGGTGATGCAGAACTCCTCGTCGAGCCCGAGGTAGCCGTCGGCGACGCGGTCGTGGATGCGCTGGAGATGCCGGACGGCGTCCTCGGCGGCCTCCTGGGCCCGCCGCTCGGCGACGGCGTTCTTGATGCGGTTCGACAGCAGCGTCAGCTGCTCGTCGCCGAGATCCTTCTGGAGGTAGTCGGTGACGTCGGCGTCGATCGCCCGGCTGGCGATGTCCTCCGACCCCTTCGAGGTGAAGAGGATGAAGGGGATGTTCGGCTCCAGCTCGCGACACCGCCGCAGCAGCTCCAGCCCGTCGCTGCCCGGCATCTTGTAGTCGCTGACGACGCAGTCGACGTCGAGCTGTTCGAGGCGGTCGACGGCCTCCGTCGCGTTGCTGGCCGTGACGAGCTCGAGGTCGTCGAGGTCCTCCTCGAGGTTCGACGCCAGCACCGACAGCAGCTGGCGCTCGTCGTCGACGAAGAGGATCGTGAGGTCCTCGACCTCTCCGGGCGCCGTCGCGGCATCCAGGTCGACGATGCCGCCGCCCGCGGGGCCCGCCGTCGGCCCCGTCCCGCCGTTCCGTGCCATAGCTCGTGATATACTACCGATACGTAAAGAGATGTCCCCCGTTCTGCCTCTCGAGGCGTCGACACGCCCAAGCCTCCGGCGGCGGTGGTGTCGGCATGGACACCGGCAAGATCTCCCGGGCGTTCTTCGCCGAGCGCATCGCGCCGAACCTCGGGGCCGACCGCGACGACGTCGCCGTCGGCCCGAAACACGGCGTCGACTTCGGCATCCTCGAGGTCGGCGGCCGGGCGGTCGTGGCCGCGACGGACCCCATCTCCGTGCTGCCGGACCTCGGCTGGGCGCGCGCGGGACGGTTCGCCGTCGACGTCGTGCTGGCCGACGTCGCCGTCTCCGGGGTTCCGCCCTCCCACCTGACGATCTCCTTCTCGCTGCCGCCCGAGATGACCGACGACGAGTTCGGCCGCCTGTGGGACGCCGTCGACGCCGAGTGCCGCGACCTCGGCGTCGCGATCACGACGGGCCACACCGCCCGCTACCCGGGGGCGTCGTACCCGTGGGTCGGCGCGGCGACGGCGATGGCCGTCGGCGACCACGACGACGTCGTCCGCCCCGACGGCGCCCGGCCGGGCGACGACCTGCTGGTGACGAAGGGTCCCGCCGTCGAGGCCGTCGGCCTGCTGTCGACGCTGTTCCCCGACGCGGTGCCGCTGTCCGGCGACGCCCTCGAGACCGCACAGGCCCGGCTGGCGGAGGCGACCTGCGTCCGGGACGCCGCCGCGGCCGCGGCGGCCGGCGAGGTGACGGCGATGCACGACGCCACCGAGGGCGGCCTGCTCGGGGCGCTCCACGAGACGAGCGACGCGGCGGGCGTCGGCCTCGCGGTCGACGCCGACGCCGTCCCGCTGCGGCCGGGCGTCGAGCGCGCCTGCGAGGCGCTGGAGATGGACCCCTGGCGGGCGACCACCTCGGGGACGCTCCTGATAGCGGTCGACCCCGCCGACACCGACGCCGTCGTCGCGGCGCTGGAGGCGCGTGACACGCCGGTCGGCGTCGCCGGGCGCGTCGAGGCGGGGTCGGGCGTCCGCGTCGACGGCGCCGCCGTCGAGGAGCCGGACGGCGACGCCTCCTGGCCGGTCTACGAGCGGCTGCTGGCGGCCTCCCCGTAGCTACAGCCCCTCCAGCGACCGGAGCCGCTGTTCGACCGGCGGCGGCGCGGCGCTGGGGCCGTCCCGGACCCGGTGGTCGGGCACCACGAGCGGCGCGGGGTTCTCCGCCAGGGCCGTCCGGACGAGCTGGCGGCCCTCGTCGTCGTCGCCGACTCCGGATGTCATCGTCGCCAGCTCAGAGACCGAGATCTGGTCGCCGTACGGCACCTCGCGGACCTCCTCGAGGACGTCCCGCCGGTCGGTCGGCATCGTCATCGCGACGTCGACGTCGGAGAGGTCCGCCGAGGCGCCCTCGAGGTACGCCTCGACGCGGTCCAGAAGCGGCAGCTCGGCGTCGGCGTCCGCCTCGGGGGTCGTCGGGAACTCAACCGAGAGGACGCGACTGCCGGCGACGCCGACCTGGACGTACCGGTCCAGGTACGCGGACTCGCGGGCGTAGATGCCAGCCTCGGGCTCGCTGCTCATGGGGGAACTGGTGGCGGTACGGGCTTGAAACTTGAGGACGCTCCGAACGGTAGCGCGCGAACAGTGTGTAGCGACAGGGGTCGATACGTCGAACGCCCTCGCGGCGCTCGGGGCGCCGCGACCCGCGCTGCGCGCCTCGATCGCTCCGCTCCCTGCGGCGTCCTCGCGTGGCGCGACCGCGCGAGCGAGCCGAGGGACCGCCGGTCCCTCGCGGCCCGGTCACGACCCCCTGCGGTCGTCGTCCGGCGTTCGCCCCACCCCGTTCGGCTCACCGTCGCCGGGGCACCGCCGAGCGTCGCTCGGCCGTTCCTGGCGGGCTGAACGGCCGAGGGCGTTCGACGCGTTCACCGTCCTGCCGTCGCCTGTGGCCCGGCACCGTCACTACGACCCGCCGATGGGGTCGACCAGACAGTCGAAGTAGCGGTCGGCGATGCGTTCTGCGGTCCGCAGCGCCAGCGACTGGCCGGTGTTGGTCGGGTTCGGGCCGCCGACGCCGTTTGCCAGCGCCGAGTGGTCGGCGACGAACAGCCGGTCGACGTCGTAGGCCTCGCAGGCGGTGTCGACGACCTTCCCCATCGCCATCGTCGAGTGGATGTGGATGGCCGTCGCCGGCGAGTCCGAGCGGTGGACGTGGTCGGCGCCGGCCGCCTTCAGCACGTTGGAGGCGATCTCCGCGAGTTCGTCCCGCCGCTGGACGTCGCCCTTGCTGGGGACGTAGTTGACCTGCGGGATGGGGCCGTGTTCGTCCTCGACGCCGTCGACGACGCTGACGCCGTTGCGCTTGTGTGGCCGGTCGTCGGTCACCACGAGGACCGGCAGCGCCTGCCGGTACCGCGAGAGGAACCTCTTGAGCTTCGGGCCGGCCAGCCGGCCGATGGTGTCCCACGGCGCCTCGGCGGGGTCGTTCGTGAAGGTGAAGCCGGAGGCGGAGGCGCCGAACCCCAGGATGGCGGCGATACCGGCGTACGACCCCGTCGTCTGGAGCATGCCGACGCCGGGGTAGTCGAGGCGGGCGGCGATGGTCTGGCCCTCCTGGGGGTCGGCCGTGGGCTTGCCGACCCGCTCCTCGAGGACCTCCTCCTCCCAGAAGCCCATCACGTTGTCGCCGAAGTGGATGGTCATGCCCTTGCCGACCCACTCGTTGCGCGGCAGGTCGGCGTTGAGCCACAGCCGGGGCGTCTCGATTGCGCCCGCCGCGAGCACGACGACGCCGGCCGACACCTGCTCGGTGTCGCCGGACCAGGTGTCGCGGAACTCCACGCCCGTCGCCTCGGGGTTGCCGCCCAGCGAGCGGTCGACCAGCACGTCGGTCACGAACGCGTTCGGCCGGATCGTGACGTTGCCCGTCTTCAGCGCCTCGGGCACGACGCCGATGGCCGAGGTGCGCTTGGCCTTCTCCTCGTACGGCGCCCCCAGCGGGTGGGGGTTGCCGGACAGCTCCGTCGTCGCCAGGGTGTGGCCCTCGACGGGGTCGACGGCGTCCGGGTCGGCGGGATGCCGGAAGTTCCCGTCGTACGGCCGCGACAGCGTGCCGTCGCCGCGGCGCTCGACCCGGAGCTTCTCGTCGGGCCCCCAGATGGCGTTCGGCTGGGGCCGGTAGCCCGCCGCCGTGACGTTTTTATTGTCGACGAGGTCGTACCCCCGTTCCTCGGCGCCCTGGAAGAACAGCTCCTCCTTCGCCGTGACCGGTGCCGGCTGGATGTCCAGCAGTTCCTCCATCCGGCGGTAGTACGGCAGGAGGTCCTCGTAGCCGAACGAGTCCGGCCAGTGGGGCTGCTCGTCGATGGCCGCGGGGTAGGCCCGCGGGTGGTTGCCGGTGTAAATCAGCGTCGTCCCGCCGACGCCGGCCGCCTGGATGGTGATGCCCGACTGCGGGAACTTCCGGAGCCAGAAGCCCCGCTCGTGGTCGGCAGGCCCGAAGATGAGCTTCTGTATCATCTCCAGCTCGCGGGTGGTGAACTGCTCGTCGAGCAGCTCTCCCGACAGGTCGGCGGGGTCGCTGGAGCTCTCGCCGCCCGGTTCCTCGGTCGGCCGCTCCCACTGCTCGTTGCCGTAGAACGGCCCCGCCTCGAGCACGAGCACGTCCAGCCCGAGCTGGCCCAGCCGCCACGCCGCGACCGGGCCGTCGCCGCCGGCGCCGACGATCACGACGTCGTAGTCGGTGTGGCTCATCGCTCCACCTCCTGGCCGAGCAGCTCCTCGCGGGTCCGCGCGAGCAGGTCTGCGTCGACGTTCTCGCGGGCGTCCTCGACGGCCTCCTCGGGGCGTCGCACCTCGCCGTCGCCGTCGGCGAACGCCGGCCCGTCCTCGGGCGGCTCGCCGCTGGTGTCGAACGGCTCCTCGTAGCCGTCGGTGTCGTAGTCGTTGTCGGTAAACTCACCCCGCTCGTAGTAGATGCGGGCGTCCGGCCCGGCGTCGCCGTCCCCGCCGTAGCTCTTCCAGACGCGGCCCTCGCCGAGCGAGGCGTCCGGCGCGCCCCAGTAGCCGCGGAAGGCGGCGGCGCCGTCGATGATACCAGGAAAGTCGGTCTGCCGCCAGGACTGGAGTCGCTCGCCGTCGACGGTCTCGGAGAACTCCCGCTCGCTGGGCGGCTTCGAGATGTCGTCGTACCCCTGCCACTCGCTGTAGTAGATGCCCTCGGTGAACGCCACCAGCAGCTGCGGGACGAGCGCGCCGGACGACTCCGTCGCCGGGCCGGGGAGCCGGGTCTCCTCGACCTCCCGCTCGTCGAGTAGCGCCAGCGCCCGGAACCGGTCCCGTCGGGACAGCGAGGCGAAGGTGCCGCCGGCCTCGAAGCGGGTCGGGTCCGGCGCGTCCTCGTTGCCGCCGCGGGCGAGCAGCTCCGCGGCCGCGGCGTCGCAGACCTTCGCGACCGGCTCCGCCAGCCGCGCGTTCGCCTCGGGGTCCTGCTCGGTGCGGACCTCCTGGGAGATGTCGACCTCGACCGGCCCGGCCTCGATCTCCTCCTCGACGCCGACGGCGACGACCAGCTCCGGGGCGTCCCACATCGAGAAGATGGAGTTGGTGACCGCGAGCAGGTAGTCCTCCAGCCCCACCGCCAGCCCGCCGGGCTCGTGTTCGGGGCCGAACTCGGCCACCAGCTCCGGCGTCTCCGGGAGCACCGCGTCGACGATGGCCCGGAACGTCGCCCGGGTCGTCGGGTCGGTCTGCTCGGCCGTCTCGGCGGCCGACGCCGCCGAGGGCAGCGCGGCTGCGGCCCCACCCGCGACGAGTCCCCTGAGGAGCGACCGTCTGTCGGTACTAAACTCGTCCATCGTTTGTGCGTGTAACGGGCGGCCACACACCTACGTTTATTGCTGGTACACTCCGGGTGTTTATATCGGCTGTCGGCCTGTATCCGCCGGCTATCGCGACGGGAACCGACGCCGACGGCCAACCGAAAGAAATCTTCTGAGAGTTCACGCCGGCCGGCCGGGCCACATCATATAAACACCCGGCGTCGGCCGGTGGGAGTACCGCTCGCTCGTGCCGTACATCCAGGACGACGTGATGGACGGCTAAACAGGGTCGCGGAAGCTCCGGCGGGCCGCGGGCGACGTCATCGGCGACGGTCGGGTCCGGGCGCTCGACGCGGCCGTCGACGACCTCAAGTCGGTCGACGACGCCGCCCGACTGACGGCGCGGCTCTGAGCCCTTATTCCCACTCGTCGAGCGACGGCGCCGCCTCGGCCGGCATCGAGAGCCACCGCCCGTCGGACGTCACGTCGGCGACGACGTAGGTCGGCGTGGTCCCGTCGGCGTCGTAGAGACCGATGACCTCCCCGCGGTCCCGGTCTAGGTCCTCGGGGTCCGGGACGTTCGGCGTTCGTGGCACGTGCCATCGTATCCGGCGGCATAATACCACCGTTCGGGACGACTCGGCTCGCGATTCGACGGGCGAGTCGACGGCGCCGCCGCCGCGAGGCGCAACTCTTATGACCAGAACAGTCCGTTAGTGTACAGTAATGAACACTCCAGAGGAGCCGGCGCCGGCGGTCCGGTCGATCCTGGCGGCCGCGGAGGCGCGGCCCGCCCCGGACGGACGCGTGTCGGTCGACGCCCGGTCGCTGCCCGAGGCGCTCGCGGCCGCCGAGACGGC
>JAHENN010000154.1 GCA_018609665.1 Haloarculaceae archaeon
CGGCGCAATCGCGGGCGTGACGCCGCTGCCCGGCGGGCTCGGCGGCGTCGAGGCGGCGCTGGTCGCGCTGCTGGTTCCGCTGACCGGCGTCGCGCCCGCCACCGCCGCCGCGGCCGTCGTCCTCCACCGCGGCGGCATCTACTGGCTGCCGACGCTCGTCGGCGGCGGCGTCGTCGTCGCCGTCGGCGCCGACCACGTCTGAGCCGCCCGTCCCGGACCAACAGCATTAAACGCGGCCGTCGGGAACTGAGACGTAATGACGACGTTCTACGACGTCCCCGCCGAGGACCTCATCGAGGCGGTCGCCGAGGAGATCGCGGACGAACTCGACGAGCCGGGCTGGCTCGACTACGTCAAGACCGGCGCCGGCCGAGAGCTGCCGCCGGAACAGGAGGACTTCTGGGCCCGCCGGGCCGCCAGCCTCCTCCGGAAGGTCGCCGACGACGGCCCCGTCGGCGTCGAGCGGCTGCGGACGGCCTACGGCAGCTCGACGAACGGCTCGACCCGCTACCGGGTCCGACCGAAGGGGAAGACCGACGGCTCCGGCAACATCGTCCGGACCGCCCTCCAGCAGCTCGAGGAGGCCGGCTACGTCGAGACGAACGAGGGCCGCGGCCGCACCGTCACCGGCGAGGGCCGTGCCCTGCTGGACGACACCGCCGAGGAACTCATCGAGGAGCTCGACCGGCCCGAACTCGAACGGTACGCCTGAAGCCTCCGTACGCCCGGCCGTACTGAAACGACCCCGCGGCCGGAGCGGTCCTCGGAACGTAGTGATGCCCGCCAGCAGCGTCTCTCACGTGGGCGACCGGCGCGGCTACTAGCTGCGGCCGACGGCCCGGCAGCCGGCGATCGGGGCGACGTGGTCGGGCGAGCCGGCGACGGCCGAAACGGTTTTTCAGGTCGGCCGGTAACGAACGTGTATGAGCGGTAACCCGGACGAAGAGGAACTGGAGGAGCTCCGACAGAAGAAGATGGAACAGCTCAAGGACCGCCAGGGCGGCGAACAGGGGGAGGCCAGAGAGGCCCAGCGGCAGCAGGCCGAGGCCCAGAAGGAGGCGATGCTGAAGCAGGCGCTGACCGACGGCGCCCGCAAGCGGCTGAACACGGTGAAGATGTCGAAACCCGAGTTCGGCGAGAAGGTCGAACAGCAGGTCGTCGCGCTGGCCCAGAGCGGCCGCCTGCAGGGCCGCATCGACGAGGAGAAGATGAAGGACATCCTCGAGGAGATGAAGCCGGACTCCCAGAGCTTCGACATCCGTCGCCGGTAGATGGAGTGTGGACTCCTGTTCAGCGGCGGGAAGGACTCGGGGCTGGCGGCCCTGCTGCTCGACGGCTTCTACGACGTGACGCTGGTGACGGCCCACTTCGGGCTGACCGACGACTGGCAGCACGCCGCCGAAGCCGCCGAGGCGCTCGGCTTCCGGTTCGAGGCCGTCGAGCTCGAGGAGGAGGTCGCCGACTCGGCCGCCGAGCGGATGCACGAGGACGGCTACCCGCGGCGGGGCATCCAGGAGGTCCACGAGGCGGCGCTGGAGGCCGTCGCCGCCGACTACGACGTCGTCGCCGACGGGACGCGGCGCGACGACCGGGTGCCGACCGTCTCCCGGGCCGTCGCCCAGAGCCTCGAGGACCGCCACGACGTCGACTACGTCGCGCCGCTGTCCGGCTTCGGACGGGGCGCCGTCGACCGGCTCGTCGAGACGCACCTCGACGTCGAGTCCGGCCCCAGCGAGGATCTCCCGAAGGGCGACTACGAGGCGGAACTGCGGACCCGGCTCCGCCAGCGGTGGGGCGCCGACGCCGTCGAGGAGGTCTTCCCCGACCACGAGCAGACCCGCGTCGTCGGCCGGAACCCCGGGTAGCCGACGGCACGGACCGTCGTCGCGCCCGTCGGGTATCTTTTTGCCCCGGGCCGTCGTAGCACGCGACATGAAGTTCGTCATCGTCGGCTACGGCCGCGTCGGCGTCCGAACCATCGACATCCTCGTCGGCGAGGGGCACGAGGTCGTCGTCGTCGAGCAGGACGCCGAGAAGGTCCAGCGCGCCCGCGAGGCCGGACTCGAGGTCGTCGAGGGCGACGGCGAGGACGAGCGCGTCCTCGAGCGGGCGGGGCTGGACGACGCCGACGCGCTCGGGGCGCTGACGGGCGACCCGAACGTCAACTTCACCGCCTGCACAATCGCCAACGACCGCGGCTGCCGGACGGTGCTCCGGATCGACGAGGACTACCGCCAGGAGATCTACGAGACCTACGCCGGCGACGTCGACGAGGTCATCTACCCCGAGCGGCTCGGGGCGGCGGGCGCGAAGACGGCGCTGCTCGGCGGCGACCTGAACGTCCTCGGGGACCTGACCGAGCAGCTGACCGCGACGACCCTCCGGGTCCCCGAGGAGTCGCCCGCCGTCGGCACCCGGGTCGTGAACCTCGACCTCCCGGAGGGCGCCCGCCTCTACGCCCACGGCCGCCGCGGGGAGGCGATGACCGTGCCGCTGCCGCGGACGACCATCGAGCCCGGCGACCAGGTCGCCCTCGTCGCGGAACAGCCCGCCATCGACGCCGTCCGCGACCGGCTGCACGGCTGACGGCCGTCGAAAGGGTCGGGCGCGCGGGGAGGATGGGGAGAGTTCGAGTCGGTGCGCGCCCACGCTCCCGCACGTCGGGGCCGTACATAAATCCGCGTCAGACGGGCGTGTGACCGCCGCCGAACGGACCGGCGCGGCGGCGGCGGTACCTGCCCTGACGTCACCTCAGCCTGCCCCGGGCGACCGCGACGCGCCGCCCCCGGGCGACCGCGGACTTCCGTCTCACCGCGAAACCCGCTCCGGCCCCGCAGCGAAACCGACTCCGGTTTCACGACGACGCGCCGAAAACCCCGGCCGGTTACCGGAAAGGCACATACGTATCCGGCCGAACGAACGGCCGTGGCGACGGTCCTACCGGAGCGGCGCCGCCTCGAGGCGGCTCCGGGCGAGTTCACCGGCGCGATAGGTGATTCGGTTACGGTCCTCCCGCTGGTCGCCGCCCTCGGGGGGCTGACCCCGGCGTCGCTGCCGCACGTCCTCGCCGGCTTCGCGGTCTTCCAGGTCGTCTGGGGCGCCGTCTACGGGGTGCCGCTGTCCGTCGAGCCGATGAAGGCGCTGACGGGGCTGGCCGTCGCCGGCGCGGTCGGCTACGGCGGCGTGGTCGCGGCGGGCCTCGCCGCCGGCGTCGTCCTCCTGGTCGCCGGACGGGTCGGGCTGCTGTCGCGGCTGGCGGCGGCCGTCGGCGAGCCGGTCGTCCGCGGGGTCCAGTTCGCCGTC
>JAHENN010000155.1 GCA_018609665.1 Haloarculaceae archaeon
GGCTCCGGGCCCACGCGGCCGGCGGCGCACCGCTGCCGCAGGCGGTCGCGGCCGCCGCCCGCGACTACCTCGACGCCCAGCGCGGCACGCTGCTCGAGGGACGCTTCGCCGACTGGCCGGAGCCGGCGAGCGGACACCACACCGTTTAAGCCCGAAACCCACCGAGGTTGGGCCACCGATGGGGGCACCCGCCGGCCGGAACGTGCTCTTCGTGGTCATGGACACGGTGCGGAAGGACCACCTGACGCCGTACGGCCACGACCGGCCGACGACGCCGACGCTCGCGGCCTTCGCCGAGGAGGCGCTCGTCTACGAGGAGGCCGTCGCGCAGGCGCCGTGGACGCTGCCGGTCCACGCCTCGATGTTCACGGGGCTGTACCCGGCCGACCACACCGCCACACAGGAGGCGCCGTACCTCCCGGAGGACGTCGGGACGCTGGCGGAGGCGCTGTCCTCGGCCGGCTACGCGACGGCGTGTTACTCCTCGAACGCCTGGATCACGCCGTACACCCGGCTGACGGCGGGCTTCGACCGCCAGGACAACTTCTTCGAGGTGCTGCCCGGCGAGGCGCTGTCCGGGGTGGCCGCGAGCCTCTGGCAGCGCGTTCTCGACAGCCGGTTCCGGTGGGTCGCCGACCGCCTTGTCGAGTTGGGCAACGACGTCCACGAGCACCTGGCCGGCGGCGAGGGCGCCGACTCCAAGACCCCCGACATAATCGACCGGGTCCAGGCGTTCGCCGACGACAACGCCGACGACGAGTGGTTCGCGTTCGTCAACCTGATGGACGCCCACCTGCCGTACTACCCGCCGGAGGAGTACCGCGAGGAGTTCGCCCCCGGCGTCGACCCGACCGAGGTGTGTCAGAACTCCAAGGAGTACAACTCCGGTGCCCGCGAAATCGACGAGACGGAGTTCGAGGCCATCCGCGGGCTGTACGACGCCGAGATCCGCCACATCGACGCCGAGCTCGGCCGGCTGTTCGACCACCTGAAGGCGACCGACCAGTGGGACGACACCGTCGTCGTCGTCTGCGCCGACCACGGCGAGCTCCACGGCGAACACGGCCTCTACGGCCACGAGTTCTCCGTCTACGACCCGCTGGTGAACGTCCCGCTCATGGTGAAACACCCCGACCTCGGGGCCGGCCGGACCGACCGGCAGGTCGAGCTGCTGGACCTCTACGACACGGTGCTGGAGGCGACGGCCGCGACCGACGCGCCCGGCGCCGTCGACGCCCGCCCCTTCGAGGCCGGCCGGTCGCTGCTGTCGGCGGGCCGCGACGTCACCGACGGCGACTACGCCTTCGTCGACTACCACCGGCCGGTCGTCGAGCTGAACCAGCTGGAGACGAAGGCCGCCGAGGCCGGCGTCGACCTCCCCGGGGCCTCGCGGTTCTACTCCCGGATGCGGGCGGCCCGCCGCCCCGACGCCAAGTACATCCGCAACGAGCGCATCGCCGACGAGGGCTACCGGCTCGACGCCGACCCCGGCGAGACCGAACCGGTCGCCGCCGGCGACGACCCCGCCGTCGGCGCGGTCCGGGACGCCCTCGAGCGGTTCGAGGCCCGGGCCGCCGACCGCTGGGAGGCCGACGCCGCCGACGCCGACGAGGCCCTCGACCACATGGACGAGGCGGCCAAGGAACGGCTACAGGACCTCGGCTACATGGAGTGACGCGGCCAAGGAACGGCTACAGGACCTCGGCTACATGGAGTGACGCGGCCAAAGGACTAACTCCGCGCCGTGGTACGTCCACACATGACGGTTCGACCGGCAGGTCCGGACGACATCGACGCCGTCAGGCGCGTCGCCGAGCGCTCGTGGGCGACCGACTACCCCGACATCCTCTCGCGGGAGACCGCCGAGGCGGCCGCCGAGGAGTGGTACGACGCCGACAGCCTCGCCGAGGAGCTCGACGCCGAGCGGACGCTGCTGTCGGTCGCCGAGAACGAGGCAGTCGTCGGCTTCGTCCACGCCACCTGGAACGACGACGAGGGGTACATCCTCCGGCTGTACGTCCACCCCGACCGCCGCGGGGAGGGGTTCGGCCGCGAGCTGCTGACGGAAACGCGGGCGGCGCTCGCCGACCGCGGCGTCGACCGGCTCAACGCGATGGTGCTGGCGGCCAACGACAGCGGCAACGAGTTCTACGAGCGGTTCGGCTTCGAGCGGGCCGACGAGAGCGAGACCGTCATCGACGGCGACCGCTACCGCGAGAACCGCTACGTGCTGGACGTCTGAGCCGCCTCCCAGGCCCGCAGCAGCCGCGTCAGCGTCTCGTTGACCGGCACCTCGAGGCCGTGCTCGTCGGCGCGCTCGCAGACGTGGCCGCCGATGGCCTCGACCTCGGTCCGGCGGCCGGCCTCGACGTCCTGCCGCATCGAGGAGGTGTTGTCGGCGGTGGCCTCGGCGACCGACTCGACGGCGGCCGCGGCCGCGTCCCCTCCGAGGTCGACGCCCTCCGCCCGCGCGACCCGGGCGACCTCCCGGGCGGCGTCGGCCGCGACCGTGCCGCCCGGCCCCTCCAGCAGCGCGCCGTTGTCGACCCGGGCCAGGGCGGTCGTCGCGTTGATGCCGGCGTTGACCGCCAGCTTCTCCCACAGGCGGCGGGGCATGTCCTCCGCGACTGTCGTGACGATGCCGGCGGCGTCGAACGCCTCGCCGACCCGGTCGGCCGCCGCCGACGACCCACCGTCGCGGGCGCCGACGACCACCTCGCCGACGCCCGTACACCGAACCGTCCCCGGCGAGTCCAGAACCGCCCCGTACGTGCAGGTGCCCGCCAGCACCGTCGCGTCGAGGCGGCCGGCCAGCGTCGCCTCGTTGCCCATACCGTTCTGCAGCGAGACGCAGGCCCCGAGGTCGACCCCCGCGAGGGCGTCGGCGGCCGCGGCGGTGTCGTGGGCCTTCACGCAGACGACCGCGAGGTCGGCGGCCGCCGGCGGGTCGCGCCGTGCCGCCGGCCGGACGGCCGCCTCGACGGTCCCCTCGACCCGGAGGCCCTCCGCCTCGACGGCCCGCATGTGCGGGTCCCGGCCGACGAGGGTCACCTCGTGGCGCCGGGCCAGCAGCCCGCCGAGGAGGCTGCCGAGGCTCCCGGCACCGAAGACGACGACGTCCATGCCTCCGCCTCGGGGGGTCGGGCAGAAAAGCCCCCGGCCCCGGCGTCGTCAGTCCTCCCGGTAGTAGTAGATGCTCTCGCCGGAGGCGCCGCAGGCGGGACAAAGCTGCGGCACGTCGTCGATGTCGCCCAGTTCGCCGCACTCGGCGCACCGCCACAGCAGCGTCTTCTCGCCGGCCTTGCTCTCGGCCTGGGTCAGCGTCGAGACGCCCTCCGCCGTCGTCACGTAGAAGCCCTCCGCCTCGAACCGCTGGACGCGGCCGAGTTCGTCGCCGTCCTCGTCGTAGACGGTCTGTCCGAACGTCACCTGCCGCCGTCGCCGCTCGTCGGACATGCTCTGTGGTACGTCACACCACGGCAAAAAACCGCCGCCTCACTCCGTCTTCGTCACCTCGACGTCCTCGCCCTTGTGGATGGCGACGCCGTCCTGTGCGACCTTCTCCGCGAGGACGGCGCACTTGATCCGCATCGGGCTGAGGTCGACGCCGAGCATGTCGATGATGTCGTCGCGGTCCATCTCCTGCACCGCCGACAGCGACTCCCCCCGGAGCTCCCCCGAGAGCATGCTCGCCGACGCCTGGCTGATGGCACAGCCGTCGCCGATGAAACTGACGCGCTCTATCGTATCGTCGTCGTCCGCCAACTCCACGAACATCTTGATCGTGTCGCCGCACATCGGGTTCTCGCCGACGTGCTCGATGTCCGGGTCCTCGAGCTCCCCGTAGTTGCGGGGGTTCTTGTAGTGATCGAGGATCTGCTGGCGGTACATGTCCGAACCGGGTCCCATCGTTGTGGATACAAGGGGAATGACGGCTAAAAGGCCACCGGTCGGGGGGCCGTCGGGCGCAAGGCCGAAGCCGGCGGCCGCCGCAGTCGGGGACATGAGCGAGCCGGCAGAGGGGGGAAACGCCGAGCCGTCGGGGTCGGAACCGGAGTCGGAGCCGGACGGCGGCGCCGGGGACGACGAGACGGAGCCGCTCGCCGGGCTCTCCGACGAGGGGGTGCTCCTGCTGTTCGCCGGCGCGGCCTGTCTGCTGGCGACGGGGACCGCCACGGTCCGCGGCCAGCCGGAGCCGGTCGTCGTCTTCGGCGCCGGCGCCGCGACCGTCGGCCTCGTCGGCGTCGCCGCGGACCTCCTCTCGAGCCGCGTCCCCGGAACGGGGGTTCACCTCGGCGTCGGCGTCGGCGCCGTCGTCGCCGCCGCCGCCGCCGTCCCCGGACGGCACCTCGTCAACGTCGCCACCTTCGGGCTGGCGGCGGCGCTCGTGCTGTGGCGCGTCGTCGACGTCGAGTACCGCGGGGCGGGGTGACCACGTCCACGGCCGTCGCACGCGGCTCGCGTCGCCCGGGGGTCAGGCGAACAGCTGGCGGGCGTCGTCGACGGCCTCGACCAGCCGGTCGACCTCCTCGCGGGTGTTGTAGAGGTAGAAGGAGGCCCGCGCGGAGGCCGTCGCCCCCAGCACCTCGTGCAGCGGCTGGGTGCAGTGGTCGCCGGCGCGGATGGCCACCGCCGAGTCGTTGAGGATCGACGAGAGGTCGTGGGCGTGGACGCCGTCGAGGTTGAACGCCACCAGCCCGCCGCGGTCGTCGCCCGGCGGGCCGTACACCTCGACGTCGTCGTGTTCGGTCAGCCGGGCGTGGGCGTACTCCGCCAGCTCGGCCTCGTGACGCTCGACGTTCTCCATGCCGACGTCGTCGAGGTAGTCGCAGGCCTCCGCCAGCGCGATGCCCTGGCTGATGAGCGGCGTCCCGGCCTCGTACTTCCACGGCAGTTCGTTCCACGTCGAGTCCTCGAAGGTGACCTTCAGGATCATCTCGCCGCCGTAGAGGTACGGCTCCATCTCCTCGAGGATCTGTTGCTTGCCGTAGAGGACGCCGATGCCGGTCGGCCCGCACATCTTGTGGCCGGAGAAGGCCAGGAAGTCCGCGCCCAGCGCCTCGACGTCGACCGGCCGGTTCGGCACCGACTGAGCGGCGTCGACGAACATGTAGGCGCCGTGGTCGTGGGCGATGTCGGCCAGCTCGCCGACGGGGTTGATCGTCCCCAGCGTGTTCGAGACGTGGACCGCCGACACCATCGCGGTGTCGTCGGTGATGAGCTCGCGGGCGGCGTCCATGTCCAGCCGGCCCTCGTCGGTGATGGGGATGTACCGGCAGTCGGCACCGGTCCGCTTGGCTATCTGCTGCCAGGTGACAAGCGAGGCGTGGTGCTCCATCTCCGTCAGCACCACCTCGTCGCCGGGGCCGAGCTCGTTGAGCCCCCAGGCGTAGGCGACGAGGTTCATCGACTCGGTGGTGTTCTTCGTGAAGACGATCTCCTCGCGGCCGTCGGCGCCGATGAACTCCGCGACGCGGTCGTGGGCCTCCTCGTAGGCGACCGACGCCTCCTGGCTCAGCTGGTGGATGCCCCGGTGGACGTTGGCGTTGTACTCCCGGTAGTAGTCGCCGATGGCGTCGATCACCGGCTCCGGGGTCTGCGACGTCGCCGCGTTGTCGAGGTAGACGAGCTGCGTGCCGTCGAACTCCCGCTGGAGAATCGGAAAGTCCTCCCTGAGGCGCTCGACGTCGAGCGGCTGGGCCTGTTGACTCATTATCGGCAGAAGGGGCTGGAGGGGTGTTACTCCTTCGGTCGGCCCCCGTCGCGGACGGCGGCCGGTTGCGCGGGCGGCTACTCGGCCGCCTCGAGGACCGCCTCGTCGATCTCGATTCCCAGGCCGGGGGCGTCGGGCGCCCGGACGGTCCCGTCGTCGTGGTCGAAGCCCTCCTCGAGCATGAACGACCAGACGTCGGGCGTCCACGGCGGCTCCAGCGGGTACTCGCACCACGGCGAGCCGACGGCGGTCATCACGTGGAGGTTGGCGGCGAAGCCGACGGCGTTCGTCCAGGTGTGGGGGACGAACTCCAGCCCGCGGCGCTCGGCGGTCCGGGCGACGTCGACGGCGCCGCGAATGCCGGTCGCCAGCGCCGCGTCCGGCTGGAGGACGTCCAGCGAGCCGTGCTCGATGAACTCCCGGAAGTGGTGGACGCCGTTGTTGAACTCGCCGCCGGCAATGTTGACGTCGACGGCGTCCCGGAGGCGGGCGTACCCCCGGTAGTCGTGGCGGTGCAGCGGCTCCTCGAGCCACGCAATACCGTCGATTTCCTCGAGCCCGCGGGCGAACTCCAGGGCGTCGGCGTACGACCACTCGACGGGGTCGTCCATCACCCGGACGGCCCACCCCTTGTTCGCGTCGATCATCAGCGTGAGGTCGGGAAACGCCTCCCGGACCCGCCGGACGATTTCGAGGTGGTCGAGTTCGGTGACCCGCAATTTGACGGCCTCGAAGCCCTCCTCGACGCGGGCCTCGACGTAGTCGGTCCGGTCGTCGGCGTCCATCAGCTCGCCCGTCGAGGCGTAGGCCGGAATCGCCCGCCGACCGGAGCCGAGCAGCTCGTACACCGGCTTGCCGGCGTCCTTGCCGATGATGTCCCACAGCGCGGTCTCGACGTGCCACGGCCGCGGCCCGACGAGGTCGATCGTCTCCAGCTTCCCGAGGACCCCGTCGACGTCGTGGGGGTCCTCGCCGAGGAGGAACAGCTCCAGTTCGGTCCCGTAGTCGAGGCCGCCGGCGAAGGAGGGGGAGGCGCCGTAGCCGGCGATTCCCTCGTCGGTCTCGACCTCGAACAGCTCCAGCTCGTGGGTGGCCTGCGGGTAGCCGGGAATCCAGGTCGGGTAGAACGGCTCCTCGAGGGCGTGCTCGAGGTGGTACTGCGTGACGCCGGTGATCTGCATGGAAGCGGGGCGTCCGCTGCGGGCTTGAAACTTCCGTCAGTAGGAGGCGTCGGCCTCCCCGAGGTCGTCGAACGGCTCGGGGTCGGTCCGGACGCCGGTGAACTCGAAGCGGGCGCCGCCGTCGGCCGCCTCCGTCGCGGCCACCTCCCAGCCGTGGGCGACGGCGATGGACCTGACGACCGGCAGCCCGAGGCCGGTGCCGCCGTGCGTCGAGTAGCCGTACTCGAACACCTGCTCGCGCTCGTCGGCGGGGATGCCGGGGCCGTCGTCGGCGACGAAGAAGCCGTCCGGACGGGTGCCCACGCGGACGGTCGCGTCGTCGCCGCCGTAGGCGACGGCGTTGGCGAAGAGGTTCTCCAGCAATTGTCGGAGCCGGCTCGGGTCGGCCAGCAGCCGCTCGTCGTCGACGACCTCCAGCGCCGCGTCGTCGGCGTCGACGCCGCGCCAGGCCCGCTCGGTGGCGGTCGCCAGCGACACCGGCACGACGTCCTCGGCGACCTGCCCCTCCCGGCCCAGCGTCAGCAGGTCGTCGATGAGCGTCTCGATGCGGTCCGTCGCCGGGTCGACCTCCTCCAGGTGGGAGACGTCGCCCGTCTCCCGCGCCAGCTCGGTGTAGCCGGTGATGGCGTTCAGCGGGTTCCGCAGGTCGTGGGCCGCGATGCGCGTGAACTGCTCGAGGTGGCGGTTCTGCTCGCGCAGCTGTCGCTGCCGGCGCACCTCCTCGGTCAGCTCGGCGGCCAGCAGCACCGCCCCCGCCGGCTCCAGCGACATCCGCCGGAGCCGGAACCACCGTTCGGTGCCGTCGACGACGACGGCGCCCGGCTCGCCGTCGGCCGACAGCAGCGGCTCCGGCACGACCGACGAGACGGGCTCGCCGACGGGGTCGTCGAAGACCGCCAGCCGCCGTGCGGCCGGGTTGAGGTCGACCAGCTCGTTTTCACGGCCGACGACGAACACCGCGTCGTCGATGGCGTCGACGACCGCCGACCGCGCCACCGGCGACAGGTTCGTCACGCCGGCGCCGAAGACGGCGTAGGCGAGGAAGACGCCGCCGACCGCGAACCCCACCGGCGTCGGGTCGGCCGGGACCGTCGGCCCGGCCCCGGCGATGTAGACGGCGTTCGTCGCCCACGGCACCGCCACGGCCCCGGCTATCGCCAGCGACTGCTGCCGGTAGACGCGGGAGCTCCCGACGGCGAACCACAGCAAAAGCGCCGTCGCCGCCACCAGAAGCGCGTAGCCGTAGGCCGCCTGCAGCAAAAACAGCGGTCCCGACTCGGCCACGAAGACGGTGATGCCGGCGACCGACTCGACGCCGACGGCCGTGTAGAAGCGGCCGTGCACCGGGTTCGTCGCCACCATGGCCGGCGTCGCGACCGGAAGGGTCGACAGCGCGGCGACGCGGCGACGGGTCAGCCGGCCGCTCCTGTTGGTGTAGTCGACGACGAACAGCAGCAGCAGCACCGGCACGGCGGCGACCCCGGCGTACATCAGGACGGTGAGCGCCAGCCAGACCCCGTGGGTCGGCGCGATGAGCCGGCCGAAGGCGGCGAACGACCACACCAGCAGCCCGACCATCGTCGCGCCGAAGAGGTCGGCGACGCGGCCGGCCTGCTGGGTCAGCGCGTAGCCCGCGATGGCCGCCGTCAGCGCGACCGCGACGGCGTAGCCGGCCCACAGGATTAGGGCTATCCACGACGACGGTACCATCCTAATGTGTAGACGTCGCGGCTTCGGATAATATTACTGGGACCGTCGCCGCTCGAGCGTCGCCGGAGCCGGCGTCACGTCCGCCGTCGCCCCGCCCCGACCTCACATCCGGAGGTACTGGGCGTGGACGGTGCCGTCGAACTCCAGGACGTTCGCCTCCTCGACGAAGCCGTGCTCGACGGCGACGCCGACGGCGTCGTGGCCGACGAGGTTCGCCACCGCCGCCCGCGAGAGGCTGGCGACGACCTCCTCGGCGGTGGCCGCCTCGCCGTCGTAGAAGTCGGGGTCGACGGTCAGCGACGCCTCGCCGTTCTCGAAGCTGTCGCCCAGGACGTCCGCGTCGCAGACCGACACGAGCGGGCCCTCCTGGGTCGACCGCTCCCGCAGTAGCATCATCGCTCGCGCTCTTCGACCAGCCGCTCTTCGGCCTGCTGCCGGAGCTCCTCGGCCTCGTCGGCGACCTCCTCGGCCTTCTCGTCTTCGCCCATCTCCTCGAGGGCGCGGGCCTTCTCCTCCAGCACGTCGGGACTGCGGTGGCCCAAGCGGAGCGCGTTGTCGAAACAGGAGACGGCGTCCTCGGCCAGCCCCCGCTCCAGCAGAAAGAACCCGCGGTTGTACCAGCCCTGCGGGAACCGGGGGTCGAGCTCGACGGCCCGCTCGGCGTGCTCCAGCGCCTGCTCGCTCCGGCCGGCCTCCCACAGCGCGTACGCCAGGTTCGTCTCCGCCGAGGCGGCGTGTTCCGACCCGTCGTCGATCCGCAGCGCCTCCCGGTAGGCCTCGATCGCCTGCTGGAACTCCTGCAGCTCCGCGTGGGCGACGCCCTTGTTCACCCACGCCTCCTGCTCGATGCCCTCGTCGTCGGTGTACTGGGCGGCGCGCTCGAAGGTGTCGGTGGCCTGCTCGTGGCGGTTAATCCGAATGTAGTCGAGCCCGACGTCGAGGAGCTCCTCGGCGTCGACCCGCTCGGTCGGGACCTGCTCGCGGTCCAGCGTGTCCGCGACGACCCGGGAGTCGATCGGGTCGACCTCGTCGGGGTCGACGTCCAGCTCCGGCGGGTCGATGTCGAACCCCTCGTAGGGGTCGTCGAACCCCTGGCCCTCCGAGAACTCGTGGTCTCGCTCCTCGTCGGTCATGCACCCGAGTTGGCCGCCGGTCCGGGTAAGGGTTGCGGGCTCCTGGACGGTCGCTGGCCGCTTCCGGCCCGCCGGTCGTGGCCCCCTCGAACGGCGCCGGGATTATGTCGTCGGCTCCGCTACCGGCCGGTATGCGACTGTTCGTCAGCGTCGACCTCGACGGGCTGGCCGACCCGGTGGCCGACGCCCAGGCGCCGTTCCGCGGACTCCCGGGGCTGACCCCCACCGACCCCGAGCAGGCCCACGTCACGATGACGTTCCTCGGGGAGGCCGACCACGACCTCGGGGCGCTGTCCGACGCGATGGAGCGGGCCGTCGACGCCGCCGACGTCGGCCCCTTCGAGGCCAGCTTCGAGGGCCTCGGCGTGTTCCCGTCGCTGGACTACATCAGCGTCGTCTGGCTCGGCGTCGAGCAGGGCGCCGGCAGACTGACGGCGCTGCACGAGGCGCTGGAGGCCGAGACGACCGCCCTCGGCTACGACGCCGCCGACCACGAGTTCACGCCGCACGTCACGCTGGCGCGGATGGACCACGCCGCGGCCAAGGAGGAGGTCCGGCGGGCGGTGCGGGAGCGACACCCGGAGGTCGGCACGACGACCGTCGCGAAACTGCGGCTGACCGAGAGCACGCTGACGCCCGACGGTCCGGGGTACGAGACCGTCGAGCGGGTCCGGCTGTGAGGCGACGGGCGCGGACGGCCCGACGGGACGAAGGAACAAGAATTTAAACGGCGCGACGGAACTCACGTCCACTATGGGCAAGAAGTCGAAGGCCAAGAAGAAGCGGCTCTCGAAGCTCGAGCGACAGAACAGCCGGGTGCCGGCGTGGGTCATCATGAAGACCGACCGGGACACGCTCCGCAACCACAAGCGCCGCAACTGGCGGCGGAACGACACGGACGAATGAGCGCCGACTTCGACGAGCGCGTCATGACCGTCCCGCTGCGGGACGTCCTCGCGGAGGCGAAGGGCCAGCGCGCGGACAAGGCCATGAGCCTCGTCCGCTCGCATCTGGCCCAGCACTTCAACGTCGCCGACGAGGACGTCCGGCTGGACCCCTCCATCAACGAGGCCGTCTGGGAGCGCGGCCGCTCGAAGCCCCCGGAGACGCTCCGGGTCCGGGCGGCCCGCTTCGAGGAGGACGGCGAGGCGGTCGTCGAGGCAGAGACCGCCTGACGTGCTCCGCGCGGCCTTCTCCGGTTCCGCCTACGTCGGCGTCTTCGCCGTCGCGACCGACGACTTCGTGCTCGTCCGTCCCGACGTCGAGGAGTCGCGGCTCGAGGCGTTCGAGGCGGAGCTCGGAGCCACGGCCGTCCCGACGACCGTCGCCGGCTCGATGACCGTCGGCGCCCTGGCCGTCGGCAACGAGAACGGAATCCTGGTCAGCGAGCGCGTCACCGACCGCGAGCGCGACCGCATCGAGACGGCGACCGACCGCCCGGTCGTCGAGCTGCCCGGCCGCATCAACGCCGCCGGCAACGTCGTCCTCGCCAACGACGACGGCGCGTACGTCCACCCCGACCTGACGCGGGAGGCACTGGCGGCCGTCGAGGACGCCCTCGGGGTGCCCGTCGAGCGCGGCGCCCTGGCGGACGTCCGGACCGTCGGCACCGCGGCCGTCGCCACCGACGACGGGGTGCTGTGTCACCCGAAGACGACCGACGAGGAGCTGGACGCCCTCGAGGAGCTGTTCGACGCCTACGCCGACATCGGGACGATCAACTACGGCGGCCCGCTGGTCGGCTCCGGGCTCGTGGCCAACGCCGAGGGGTACGTGGTCGGCCAGGACACGACCGGCCCCGAACTCGGCCGCATCGAGGACGCCCTCGGCTACATCGACTGACGCTTGTGCCTGCGCACGCCCGACGACCCCCCAGGCTGCCGGCCCCACGGCGCCCGGCGGCCCGCTCCGGCAGTCCGGCGGCAGCCACCACCGCGGCGACCGACCGCGCCGGGAGCTACTTGACCGGTCGACGACAACGTCGGGTATGGGCTACCACGTCGTCGACCCGTCGGAGCTGTCGCCCGCGCCGGACCGACCGAGCGAGAAGCGTTCCATCAGCGACGCCGCGGGGCTCGAGAACCTCGGCTGTCACCGCTACACCGTCGCCCCGGGCGAGGACATCCCGCTGGCGTAC
>JAHENN010000156.1 GCA_018609665.1 Haloarculaceae archaeon
CCGGAGACGCCCCCGAGTCGTTGCTGGAGTTCCGGCTTCGACGCCGGGTCGCGTCTCGTAGTTGCGGAGAGTGCGGTCCTAGTCGCGTGGGGGGTCGTCGTGATTTGCAACTCCAGAGAGCCGAACACGGTCGAGCCTGGCGTCGTGGTGGACGGTCTGCGCTCACCTTACCGTACCGTACGGGCGTTCTCGATTAACGTGCCGTCTCGTCGATATCATATTCGCATCACGGTATCCGGGCGGAGTATCCAGGCCGTCGTCCGGGGCGTATCACAACTTGAAGAGTTCGGCGACTCGCGTACGTCTCGTCATCCTATCCATGTTTCTCCCGATGAAATTAGCACACGCCGAACGTTTCTCGGTTAGTTGTCGGCCTCCATACTGAGAATGTCGGTGAAACACCGCCACGTATCGACCCTGTCATGTCAGGACAAATTCGCACGGAAGAGGCCAAGTGCGTGCCAGCATATCGTGATACATGGACGCGGCACCCCCCGACAAGCAGGACCTGCTGATTGACGGGAAACGCGCGAGCCCCAGTTCAGGAGCATACAGTCAGACGACCGACCCGGCGACGGGCGAGACGCTCGCGTCGGTGGCGGTCGGAGACGGAGCCGACGTCGATCGAGCCGTCGACGCTGCCCGTCAGGCGGCCCCCGAACTCCGGGCGATCGGTCCCGTCGACCGCGGCGAGATTCTGTTCGATGTCGCAGACCGAATCCGCGACCGTCTCGACGAACTGGCGGAACTGGAAACGCGCGATCAGGGAAAGCCGCTCTCGCAGGCGCGGTCGGATCTCGCGGGCGCCGCCCAGTATTTCGAGTACTACGGCGGCGCCGCGGACAAACTGGAGGGGACGACGATTCCCGCCGGACCGGACCAACTCGATTACACCGTCCGCGAACCGTACGGCGTCTCGGCACAGATCATCCCGTGGAACTTCCCGGCGAATCTCTTCGCCCGGGGGATCGCCCCGGCGCTCGCGGCCGGGAACGCGGTCGTGGCGAAGCCGGCCCCGACGACGCCGCTGTCGGCCTACCGGCTGGCGGAACTCTGTCTCGACGCCGGACTGCCCGACGGCGCGGTCAACGTCGTCTCCGGCGGCGGCGAGACGGGGGCGGCCCTGACGAGCCACGACGGCGTGGATACCATCACGTTCACCAGCAGCGTCCCGACGGGACAGAAAGTGATGGAGGCCGCCTCCCGGACCATCACGCCGGTCACGCTCGAACTCGGCGGCAAGAACCCCGCGATCGTCTATCCGGACGCCGACGTCGAGGAGGCCGTCTCCTGGATCGACACCGGCATTTTCAGCAACGCAGGGCAGATCTGCTCGGCTGCCGACCGGGCAATCGTCCACGAGTCCGTCTACGAGGAGTTCGTCGAGCGCATGGTCGAGACGGCCGAGTCCTACTCGCTGGGTCCCGGCATCGACGACCCCGACATGGGCCCGGTCAACAGTGCAGACCACCTCGAGAAAATCCAGGAGTACATCGACGTCGGGCAGGCGGAGGGAGCGCGACTCGCGACCGGCGGCGACACGCTCGCCCGCAACGGCCACTACATCGAGCCGACCGTGTTCACCGATGTCGACAGCGGAATGCGAATCGCACAGGAGGAGATCTTCGGTCCGGTGCTGGCCGTGATTCCGTACGGCGACGACCAGGACCCCGTCGAAATCGGCAACGACGTGGAGTACGGGCTCGTCGCCGGGGTCTTCACCAACGACGTGCGCCGGGCCCATCGGGCAGCCCGACGGCTCGATGCTGGGAACGTCTACGTGAACACGTGGTTCGGCGACATGAATCAGACGCCGTTCGGGGGGTACAAGAACTCCGGCATCGGCCGCGAGAAAGGCTTGGAAGCGCTGGATTCGTACCTGCAGACCAAACACATCGCCGTCAACCTCGAGGGCGGCGACGCCGGGGCTCCCGACACGTGACGAACACCCGGACATATCCCTCGAAGATGCGACGGCAAGCGGTCGCCTCCATGCTGGGACAGTAGCCGGCGGCCCGAGAGTCGCTCGCCGACGCCTGCGGTGCGCTCGGCACGGACGGCCAGATTACGGCCGGGGGATGCCCGACCGCCCGTTCCGTCGCCGCCCGCTCGGCTAGCTCGACGCCGACGAGGAGACATCCGAGTGCAGGCGGTGAGGCAGGCTTCGAAGACGACACCGATGTCCTGCTCAAACCGGAGTCGTCGTGCCGTCTCGGCGCTACCCGACTGCCTGCCCGTCTCCAACTCGAACTGGTCGTCCTCGCAGTTCGTTGCGACAAGTTCTTCGAACGCCTCGCCGTCAGCGGGTTCTTCGACTCACTCGCGGTCGCCGGCGGCCGTCGTCGCGGTCCGGTCGATGTCTCGGACGGTACACCGCTGAGGTGGCCGTCGTCGGTGACCTCGACGACGCCGGCGGCAACGAGTTGAGTGACGTCGCTGCAGGCCGCCCCGTCGGCGACGTCAAGATCGCCCACCGCGCGACAAAACTGGGCGTACAGGACTCACACCGACCGGGATGAGGCCCTCGCAGAGCAGTCGGTGCGGGTAACGCGGAAGGCGGCACGTGGCACACGGGCCAAGACGCTGCGGACACCGGCACCGTCAGGGGTAGGTCGTCTCCGATGTGTCTCTGCGCGACCCGAAGACCGCCAAGCCAGGGAAGATCATTCCGGCGCCGGCGAGAAGTGCCGCGGCGACGAACACGCCCTGCACGCCGAACGGGGACACGAACACGCCGAAAAACAGCGGCGAGACGAACTGGCCGACGTAGCCGGCCATCGCCAGATACGAACTGAACTGCCCCTGGAGTTGGTCGGGCGCGAGCGCTTCGACCCACACGAACGCCGACGGGAAGACGAGGCCGACGCCGAAGCCGAACAGGACGACCGGAACTGCCAGTCCGAGCGGCGACCGTATGCGGGCGGCGGTTCCGAACGCGACCGTCCACAGCACGAACGCCGCGAGAACCAGAAGCCGGGCGCTCCCCCGCGATTTCAGCCGACCGTACAGCGCCCCCGCGACGCCGCCGGCGGTGCCGTTGACCGTCAAGTAGAGGCCGACCCAGAGCGACGACGTGATGCCGACCGCCTCGAGCAGTTGCGGATAAAATATCACGATAACGTAGATGAACGCGTTCGCTCCGAAGTAGAGCAGATAGACGAGCAGCAGCGCCGGCTGACGCCGGAAGCCATCGACGACGGCAGACACGCCGCGCGATTCCGTCCCGCCGTCGTCGCTCGAGGCCTCGGTCCGGGCCGTCGACGCGGCCGTGTCGCGTGCGACCGGCGGAATCGTCGCCACCGCGGCGACGCCGAGCGGGAGCGCGATGAGATAGACCCCGAACGGAAGCTGCCAGGAGACGGTTCCCAGCCCGCCGCCTACAAGCGGCCAGACGGCCCCGCCGACGCTGTTCGCTCCGCTGCGCAGGCCGAGTACGCGGTCCATCTGCTGGCCCTCGTAGAGGTTGTAAATCAAGACCGTGACGCCAGTGTAGACGAAGGCGACGCCGATACCCAACACGGCACGGGAGACGAGCAGTGGCCCGAAGGCGTCGATCACCAGTCCTGCACCCCCGCCGACTGCGTACAGAAGCAACCCGCCGAGGAACGGTCGGCGCGGGCCGTATCGGTCGGTGAGTGCCCCTGCGATGGGGCTCGCGAGGACGATGAACGCCGCGTGGGTCGTGATGATGAGTCCGGCCAGCGACTCCGAGACGCCGACGCCGGTCTGGATTTTCGGGACGACCGGCCCGAGTATCGCGCCGGCCATCACGGTCACCGTCGCAGCGGAGACGATCACCCAGAGCGTCGCTCGCGTCGGCGAGTCACGCCGCATTCCCCGGTGCTTGGAGTGGCGCCGACTAGTCCATTACGACTGCCGGACGCTCCCCGGAGTACGCGGAGCGGGAACCCAACACTCCCGGACTACCCGCACCCGCAACAGTGCCATCCACTGCCGAGCAGTTCGCGAGGCCACAAGGGAGTGACTGTCCATTCGTAACCGACACTGCCGAAGCCTACCCAGAAATCACGCGCATCGGACGGGTCTGCGACATGGATCTGCCGGAACAGGGCGTCGACAGTCACGCGCGGCAGCAAGTACCGGCCGGCCAATCACACTTGTAGACACGGAACGTGCGGGTTGATATGGACGAACACGCAGTGAGATATCCTGTCGAAGTCGCGGGCGAAACTGTTTCGACACTACCACTACGAGTCGACCGGGTTGTCGACGGCACCGAGGTCACCGGTCAGCTACTGTACTGCACCGGTGCCGACGGAACGGAACTGCGAGTAGCAGTTGGGGAGGGACCGAACGTAGACCGCCGGTGGAACACGAACCGGTGGTACTCCTTCGACGGTATCGGGCGGGCGGAGACACGCAAAGCAGAATTGCTGCTCTCGCCCGAAGACGGCCGCGCCGAGCGAATCGACACGCCGGAGCACGGCATGCAGGCGTCACCGACGGACCCCGACGATCCGTGGCTGAGTCAGTTGGGGACGAGCAGCGAGGTGCTCGGCGTGGCGGTCCAGGTGCGGCCAACGGGCGAACGGCGCGACGTCCGTGCCGGCGACCCGGAGTCGTTCGAGATCGGTGCCGTCTGTCTATCGCCCTGTGGTAGCACCGAGGAGCCGACGATCTACCACCGCGAGGCCCCCGACACCCGGGACGAACATCTCCTGCTCCAGCACGTCGCCGACGACCTCGCGGCCAACCAGGGTGCAACACTCCTCACTCGTGGCACCACCCCACGTCCGCTGACAGTGCTTCAGACGCGGCTCGAGCGAGCGGCCGCGGGTGACGTCGTCGACTCGGGGGCAGCGCAGGTGCTGGACGGATGCTTCCACGCAAATCTCACACGCGTGGCCGCCAGACGAGGGGCCGACACGCTCCGGGCGGTCGCCGAGCAGCTGGACGTCGACGTCAGTCCGGTTCTCCTCAGCGACTACGACATCGGAATCGCTCCGGCGGATTGGCGAGAGAGCTGGAGTATCGACGACTCGCCGCTGTCGGGGTACTCCGATCCGCAAATGACCGACCGGGACTACGCCGTGCTCGTCCAGCGATATCTCGATGCGGCCGACGAATCGCCCGCGGTGAGAGAACTCGCTCGATGTCTGAAAGCGCACGTGCGAGCCGACCGGTCGTTACTCCGCGAGCTCGTCGCGAGCGACGCGGTAGACCAACTTGGCTGTTCCCGACTCGGTCAAATCAGTTCCCAGTAGTGTATAAAATCTCATGGCGGGAGTGACGCGGAAATCCACCTGTACGGGCGAGCGAAAGCGCGTACACTCCGTGCAACGATCTGCCGACCACGACGGAGCCGACTCTCCGGCGCTTCTGACCCAGCGGGCAGATGTACGGTTGGCGAAAGGATGGAGGAAGGAACGTCGGAAAACCGCACAGCGAGCCAGCCTCCGGAGACACGCGCCAGCGCCGTCGCCGTCACTCTCGGTCGCGCTCGCGGAGGTCGACCCGCCGGATCTTCCCGGTCGAGGTCTTCGGCAGCTCCTCGAGGAACTCGATCTCCCGGGGGTACTCGTAGGCCGCGAGGCGGTCTCGCGTGCGTTCGCGCAGCTCTGCCCGAAGCCCGTCGTCGGCCTCGGCGGCATCCGCGGGCTCGACGAAGGCCTTGATCACCTCCCCGCGGGTCTCGTCGGGCACGCCGACGACGCCGGCCTGTTCGACGGCCGGATGGCCGAGGAGGGTCTCCTCGACCTCCCGGGGGCCCACGCGGTAGCCCGCGGTGATGATGACGTCGTCCTTCCGGGACTCGAACCACAGATATCCATCGTCGTCCCGCCGGGCGAGGTCGCCGGTGAGGTACCACTCCCCGCGGGTCTTCGCTTCCGTCGCCTCGGGGCGGTTCCAGAACTCCGTGAAGAAGACGCGGTCGTCGCCCGGCCTGACGGCGATCTCGCCGACCTCCCCGGCCGGCAGCGGGGCCGGGTCGGTGGCGGACTCCGACAGCTCCGGGTCGACGATCCGGACGTCGTACCCCGGGAGGGGTTTGCCCATGCTGCCAGGCCGCGTCTCGAACCATCGGGTGGCGTTGGCGACCACCAGGTTGAGTTCGGTCTGACCGTAGTACTCGTTGACCGAGACGCCGTCGAGCGTCTCGTCGGCCCACGCGAGAATCTCCGGGGTGACCGGCTCGCCCGCCGAGGCGATGCTCCGTAGCGCGAGGTGGTCGGGGGCGTCAGCGGCCATCATCATCCGCAGCGCCGTCGGGGGAGCGAGCGCCTCCGTGACGTCGTACTCCTCGAGGACGGCGAATGCGGCCTCGGCGTCGAAGCCGCCCATCGGCGCGGCGACGACGGTGCCGCCGTGGTGCCACGTCCCCATCAGCAGCCCGCCGAGTGCCGACCCCCAGGCCCAGTCCGCGGGGGTCCAGGCGACGGTGTCCGCATCCAGGGCGCCCTCGAAGAAATTGAACGCGGCGGCCGCCCGCCCGATCCAGAGGCCGTGGCCGTGGCGGACGCCCTTCGGCGGACCCGTCGAGCCGGAGGTGTACATGATCGCCGAGTCCGTTTCCGGCGTCGCGTCGTGGACGTCGACGTCGGGCGAGCGGCCGTCGACGAAGCCATCGTAGCCGACGACCTCACAGTCGATCCCGCCGGCTCCGTCGTCGGCCGTGTCGGGCCGACCGTGGTAGTACGGCCGGTCGTCGAGCGCGATCGCGAGTTCCAGGTCCGGACACTCCGCACTCGCGGCCGCGAGGGCCGCACGAACCGCGGGAGCGAACACGACCGCCGGCACGCCGGCATCGTCGAGCCGGTAGGCGAGTGCGTCCCGGCCGAACAGCGTCGTCAGCGGGACGGTAACCGCGCCGAGCTTCCAGCAGGCCAGATGCGAAACGGGCGTCTCCGGGCGTTGCGGTGCGACGACACCCACCCGGTCGCCGACGCCGATGCCCTGCGCGGCCAGGGCGTTCGCCAGCCGGCCCGACGCCGCGTCGACGTCGCGGTAGCTGTACCGCTCGTCGGTGCCGGCGTCGAGAAGCGCGGTCCGGTCGGTCGGAGCCGAGTTCTGCCGACTTCGCAGGCAGTACCGCGCCGGATTGTACCGGTCGGGAAGGTCCCAGCTGAACTCCTGTCGGGCCCGCTCGTAGCGGTCGTAGTTCGGCATCACCGGCCGGTCCATGCCGATGCGTTCGACCGACCCCGACTTCAGCGTTCGGTCGCACACGCTCGCTGGCCTCGAATCGGGCTCGCTCGGGGTCGACGGGGGCTGAAGCCAACTCGTAGTTCGCTTGACCGGACGACCGGGTGGCTCACGGGAGACGGTCGGCAGGCTCTTGCGACACCGCACTCACTCCCGGCCTCCGGCAGGCTGTTTCCAACGTGGAGTGCGCTCCGCATTCTGCCGCTGCGCTACCGTTCCACAGCGCGGGTGTCCCGGTTATCGGAAACCCGTGGCCGTCTCGCCCCGCATCGGCCCGTCGTCGGTGTCGAGGCCGGCGACACAACATACAATACCGCTCTCGTGCTACACGATATCATGTATGTACCCACCGCGACGCGGGGTCCAGCCGCGACGTTCCTCCTCGGGGTACTCGTCGTCGGCGGTGGCACAGCGGTCGGGCTGGCCGCCGTGCCGCGCGTCGGGACCGTGCTCGGAATGCTCGTCGGCGGGGTGCTGCTGGGACTTCTCGCGAAGCGGCGACCGCTCCTCGAGGGTGCCGCCGCCGCCGTCGTGGCGCAACTGGCGGTTCTGGCCGCTGCGGGCGTTCCGGGCGGCGGGCTGACGGGAGCACTGACGACCCTCGGGTCGGTCACCACGACGACGCTGGCTCCGTCGCTCGCGGGTAGTGCCGCTGCCGGTGGGTTCGGGGCGCACCTCGGTGACGACCTCCGGGACGGACTCACCGCACCCATCGACCGAACGGACGGACGCGACCACGCGGTCGAGGCCCCGGTCGGCGACGCTACCGGCGAACGCTCGCCCGCGGTGGCGTCCGACCTGCCGTCGGAATCGGACCCCGACCGAGAGACGATTCGACAGCCAGCAGACGAGTGAACACATGACGCCAGACCCGGAGTGGTCGAGACGAGAGTTGCTGAAGAGCGTCGGTACCGGTGCCGTCGCGCTGGCGGCCGGCGCCGCGATCTCCGAGCGGATCTCCGCCTACATCGTCGGGGCCGGCTCCGACGCCGGCGCGGTCGCCGCCTCGTCGGTGTCGGACACCGACTCTCGGTCGATCGACCTCACCGACCACACGCCGTGGCGGCTCGTCCGCGGGACCTTCTCCGACGCACGCGCCGAGTCGCTCCAGGCTCGCGACGACGTCGGGTTCGTCCAGCCGGACCGGTGGCTGGAGACGTCCACCGGCTCGTCACGGCGCGCGCAGACGGTTCCGTGGGGGGTCGCCAGAATCGGCTCGACGGTCGTGCACGACGCCGGCCGGACGGCCGCCGGAGTCGACATCGGCGTGATAGATACGGGCATCGACCCGACACAGCCGGCGATCGAAGCCAACGTCGCACCGCCCGCCGACAGCGACGCCCACAAGGCGTGGGTCGACTGCCAGGGAAGTGGATGCGACTACGCGTGGTCCGACGACGGCGGCCACGGCACGCACGTCGCGGGCACGGCCGCCGCCACCGCCGACGCCACGGGGACGACCGGCGTCGCGCCGGCGGCGACGCTTCACGCGCTGAAAGTGTGTGGCGCCGCCGGCCGCTGTCGTACGTCGGCCGTCGCGAAGGCGGTTCGATACGCCGCCGACCGAGGCTGGGACGTGGTGAACCTGAGTCTCGGGTCGCCGCAGCCGTCGCCGGCACTTCGGGCCGCCGGCGAGTACGCCCTCGAGTCGGGGGTCGTCCCCGTCGCCGCCGCCGGCAACCAGGGGCGACCGGAGTCGGTGAACTACCCGGCCGCATACGAGGCGTTCGTCGGCGTCGCCGCGACGACGATCGACGACGAGATCGGCCGGTTCTCGAGCCGTGGCCCGGCGGTCGACATCGCGGCACCGGGGACGGACGTCTGTGCCCCGACGCCGGAGGGGTACGCGACGCGAAGCGGGACCTCGATGGCCGCACCGCACGTCAGCGGCGCCGCCGCCCACGTGATCGCCGACGGCGCGTCGCCGACGGACGCCCGCCGACGACTCCTCGAGACGGCCGAGGACCTCGGCCGGCCGGCGACCGAACAGGGCGCCGGGCTGGTCGACGTGGCCGCCGCGCTGGGATACGACCACGACGGCGACACCGGCGACGGCGTGAGCTGTCCCACCGCCGTCTCGCGGTGACACACCGGCGCCACCCGACGAAGGACCGCTACCGTCCGCGCCCGCGTCCGCCGTCACGGTAGCCGTCGTAGGCCCTCGCGTGTCGGGCGGGC